>NZ_JBKYMO010001043.1:0-841 GCF_047302915.1 Massilia sp. CT11-108
GCGCCGCGCCGTCGGTCAGCGTCGACACGGGCAGCGTCTTCAGCGACACGAGCTTCAGGCGCCCGTTCGCGCGCAGGATCGCCTCCAGCAGCGGCGCGATGCGTTCCGGCGGCACGAGGCCTTTCTGCATCGTGCGCAGCTCGTCGCTCGTGCGCGCCGTCTCGGCCCGCAATTCGCCCAGATGCTTGCGCAGCGCCTCGTTCGGATCGTTGCCGTACGCGCGCGCCTTGCCCTCGATGTCGGCCGCGATGCCGCCGATGGTGATGGTCTGCTGCTGCAGCGTCGAGCGCAGCGCCGCTTCCTTGCGCGACATCGGCGCGAACACGAACGTATTCGCGAGGAACACGAGCACGACGACGGCGGCGCCGAATGCCATGATGCGTTCGCGCGGCTGCAGCGCTTCCACGCGCGCCGCGAACTGGAGCCAGCGGCGCTTCATGGCTGGCCTCCGGGGACCGGCGTCGAGGCCGCACCGGCGGCCGCCGACTGCAGGCTGAATTCGACGTACGGCGCGGGCGCATCGGACTCCTTGCCGTCGGCATCGCGCACCTTGACGGTGGCGGCCTGGCCGATCTGCATGCTGCCCACCGGCTTGCCCTGCAGGACGCGTTCATTGCGCAGTCGCGCGAGGTAGCCCGGCACGAGGGCGGGGTCGAGCGCGCGCCCGCGCACGCCGATCTCCGTGCCGGCGCCGGTGATGGTCACGCCCGTCAGCCACAGGCCGTCGACGCTTTGCCGCGCCAGCGCGCGGAAGTATTCGGCATAGCCTTCGGTATTGCCCAGGTCACCGCGCTGGATGACGTCGGCCACGCGCCGCAGCGCATCGTGCTCGGCCTGGGCC
>NZ_JBKYMO010001044.1:0-836 GCF_047302915.1 Massilia sp. CT11-108
CCCGCGCCACCCTTGATCGTGTGGAACGAGCGGAAGACCGCGTTCAGCGTTTCCTTGTTGTCGGGATCGCGTTCGAGGTGCAGCAGATGCTCTTCGACATTCGCTGCAAGATCCATCGCCTCGACGACGAAATCCTTGAGCATTTCATCCATTAGAATCCCAGATCGGCAAGAAGGTCATCGACACTGTCCTGGTCGAGCGCCGCGGACGGCACCGACGGACCCGACATCAGTTGCTGCGGCGGCTGCGGCTGTTCCTGTGCGGCCTGTTTCTGCGCCAGTTTTTCCTTCACGTCGGGCGGAGCGCTGTCCTTCAGCAGCTGGGTCAGCTCGTTCTCGACCGTCTTCGTAATCACGACCACTTTCTTGATCAGCTGGCCGGTGATGTCCTGGAAGTCCTGGGCCATCATGATCTCGAGCAGGCGCGCTTTCTCGGCTTCGGTCGCTTCCGACACGAGCTGGGCGAACTGCTTCGAATCGCCGGCCAGGGCCTTGAACTGTTCGATCGAGAGCTTGCCGGCGAACAGGTCGTCCCAGCGGTTCTCCATGTCCTTGGCCTGCTTGGACAGCAGGTCCTGGGCCGGCATGCCGTCGTCCAGGGTGTTCAGCACCTTGTTGGCGGCCTGTTCGGTCAGGGTGGCGACGTATTCCAGGCGGTCCTGGGCGTCCACGATCTGGGACGACGCCTCGGTCAGGGCCTTGTCGTAGCCCAGCTCGCGCAGCGAATCGTGCAGCAGGCGCACGATGCCGCCGAGGCGCTCGTACATCCCCTTGTGTTCTTCCTCGCCGCCCTCGGCCGGAGCGGCAGCGGCCGGAGCGGCCGGAGCAGGCACGACA
>NZ_JBKYMO010001045.1:0-836 GCF_047302915.1 Massilia sp. CT11-108
TTCCAGCATCGCGCCGGCGGAACAGCAGCGGGCGCTGCGCGACCCCGGGTATGCCGTCGCCTACGGCCGGCTCGATTACCGCGACGGCCTGCGCGGTACGGCCGGGGCGATCATCCCGGTGCCGTCCGCGGTGCGCAGCGACGACGGCACGCTGTGGTTCACGACGATCGGCGGCGTGTACGGCTTCGACCCGGCCGCGCTGCCGCGCAATACCCTGGTGCCGCCCGTCGTCATCACGGGACTGAAGTCCGGCGCGACCGCGTTCACGGCCAGCGACGGCACGCGCCTGCCGGCGGGGACGGACACGCTGGACGTGGACTTCACCGCGCTCTCCTACCGCGAACCCGGGCGCGTGGCCTTCCGCTACCGGCTCGACGGCGTCGACCACGACTGGCGCGACGGCGGCGAGCGGTCCGCCCACTACACCAATCTGGGGCCGGGCCACTACCGGTTCCGCGTGCTCGCGTCGAACGACGACGGCGTGTGGAACACGGAGGGCGCCGCGCTCGCGTTCGACATCGCCCCGAGCCTGACGCAGACCACCTGGTTCCGCGTCCTGTGCGTCGTGGCGGCGGTGGTCGTCGCATGGCGCCTGCAGTTGTTCTGGATGCGCCGGACCGCACGCCGGCTCGCCGTCCGCATGGGCGAGCGGACCGCCGAGCGCGAACGCATCGCGCGCGAACTGCACGACACGCTGCTGCAATCGATCCAGGGCCTGATGCTGCTGTTCTGGAGCACGGCCAGCCGGCTGACGGCGGACGCCCGCGCGCCGCTGGAAGCCGCCCTGGCGCGCGCCAACCGCGTCGTGGCCAGTCGAGTATACACAAAACAGAGCC
>NZ_JBKYMO010001046.1:0-834 GCF_047302915.1 Massilia sp. CT11-108
GTCCGGCCCACCTTGCCGGCCGACGCCGCATCGCCCTCATCAGCGACCACGCGTCGCCGCTCGCGGCACCGGGCAGCATCGATTGCGGCGGCCAGAACGTCTACGTCGCGCACCTCGCGCGCGAACTGGCGCTGGCGGGTCACCTCGTCGACGTCTTCACCCGCCGCGACGACGCGAAACAGAAGCAGCTCGTGCGCTGGCGCGAAAACCTGCGCGTCGTGAACGTGCCGGCGGGACCGGCCCATTACGTCCCCAAGGAGCAGATGCTGCCGCACATCCCGTCCTTCTCCCGCTTCGCGGCCCGCTTCGCCCGCCACCAGCCGGTCCCGTACGACATCGTGCACGCGAACTTCTTCATGTCCGGCATGGTCGCCCGCCACCTCAAGCAGGCGCTGGGCGTGCCGTTCGTGATCACCTTCCACGCGCTCGGCCGCGTACGCCGCCTCGCGCAGGGTACGGCGGATGCGTTTCCGGCGGCGCGCACCCGTATCGAAAGCAGCCTGATGCGGCACGCCGACCGCATCATCGCGGAATGCCAGCAGGACCGGCAGGACATGGAGCGCCTGTACGGCGCCAGCGGCGGACGCATCGCGATCGCGCCGTGCGGCTTCGATCCCGACGAACTGTGGCCCATGCCGCGCGACGAGGCCCGTGCCGCGCTGGCGCTGGCCCCCGACCGCTTCACCGTGCTCCAGCTGGGCCGCATGGTGCCGCGCAAGGGCGTGGACACGGTGATCGAGGCCGTCGCGCTGCTGCGCGCCGCGTACGGCATCGACGCCGGACTGCTAGTTGTTGGCGGGGGCCGCCCCCCCCCCCCCCCCACGGGAATATAAA
>NZ_JBKYMO010001047.1:0-833 GCF_047302915.1 Massilia sp. CT11-108
TCCGTCGCCCGCGTCGACGACGGCAGCGTCACGCTGGCCGACGGCGAACGCATCGCCGCGGGCGACGTCGTCGTCGCGACGGGGACCGCCGTCACGCGGCTGCTGCCGGACATTCCGATCTTCCCGCGCAAGGGCCATCTCGCCATCACGGCGCGCTACCCGCGGCGGCTGTCGCACCAGGTCGTGAGCATGGATTATGGGCAAACCGAGGGCCAAACGGAAGCCGGCAGCGACGCCCTCGCCGTCGCGGCGAATGTCCAGCCGCGCATCACGGGCCAATGGCTGATCGGATCCTGCCGCCAGGACGGGATCGCGCATGCGGACGTCGATCCGCGCGTGCTGGCGCGCGTGCTGCGCTCGGCCATCGCGCTGCTGCCCTGTCTCGCCGATATGAAAATCATCCGCAGCTGGACCGGCATGCGGCCCGCGACCTACGATGGGCGGCCCGTCATCGGCCGCCATCCGACGCTCGATCGCGTGTGGGTCGCCGCGGGCCACGAAGGTCTCGGCGTGACGACCGCATTCGGCACCGCGCAACTGCTGGCGGACCTGATGCTGGGCCGACCCGCCTCCATCGCCGCCGCCCCTTATTCACCGTCGAGGTTCGCCCATGTCCCCGCCTGATTCCCTGAGCCGCGTGCTGGTCGACGGCGTCGCGGTCGCCGTCCCGTGCGGCGTCACCGTCGTCGCGGCGCTCGGCGGCGCCCCGCCGGCGCCGCGGGGGGCCGGGGGGTGTAGGGGGGGTTAGGCGGGGGCACAGTGGCTTTTTAACAACAGACGCGGGCGGCGGAAAGAGAGGGGGTGATGTGGGGGGGGGGCGGATGATTTAAAAA
>NZ_JBKYMO010001048.1:0-831 GCF_047302915.1 Massilia sp. CT11-108
TAGGGCCACCACCTCTTTCTACACCTCTCTTTTCGTGGGCTGCGTCTTTTGTGAATATGATACTGATCGTAGGCGGCCAACACGCGCCTGCGCGCGCCGGCGCCAGGTGTACGTCGGCGCGCGTGATCGTAGGCGGCGAACACGCGCCGGGCGGCGGGACCGAACGGCAGCGCGGGCGCGTTGGCGGAACGCAGGACGAGGCGTCCATCGCGCCACACCTGGAAGGCGACGCGCGGCGCGTAGCGATGGAGGATCGGTGCGTCGGGCGCCGCGACGTCCTCGTCGGCATCCGCGTCCTGCACGAGCAGCAGCGATGCCGACTGCGCGAGGTGCGCGTCGAGCAGCTCGTCGAGTTCGTGGCGCGTGTCGGACAGGGTCAGCGCGAGCGTCGCGGCCCACAGCGCCGCGAGCACGCCGAACATCAGCCCGAGCAGGCGGAGCTGCAGCGAGGGGGCCGCGCGGGTCATGGGGTCGCGGGATCGCGCAGCACGTAGCCGACGCCGCGGACCGTCTGGATCGACGCGCTCCCCAGCTTGCGCCGCAGGTTGTGCACGTGCACCTCGACGGCATTGCTCTCCACTTCCTGGCCCCAGCTGTACAGGTGTTGCTCCAGCTGTTCGCGCGTCAGCACGCGGTTGGCATTCAGCATCAGCGCATGCAGCAGGTCGAATTCGCGCGTCGACAGCGTCACCGGCGTTTCTCCCTTGCGCACGGTGCGCGCGGCGGGATCGAGTTCGACGTCGCCCGCGCGCAGGCGGTCGCGCGGCTGTCCGTGCGCGCGCCGCACGAGGGCACGCAGGCGCGCGGCCAGTTCGTGCAGGTCGACGGGCT
>NZ_JBKYMO010001049.1:0-830 GCF_047302915.1 Massilia sp. CT11-108
GCCTGCACGTGCGCGGACGGCCGCGCGGGAGACGACCCGGCGCAGCTTTGCCTGCCGCTGCTCGCAGGGACGTGCCGGCTCGGCGAATTGCACGCGCGCGCCCGGCACGACGCATTCAGTAACGAAGATCGCGAGCTGCTGGCCGGCGTGGCGCAGCAGATCGCACTCGCGTTGGAGCGCGCGCGCCTGTACACGCGGGCCGAGGCGCTCGTCGTCGAACGGACGAACGCGCTACGCTCCGAGCGCAACCGCCTGTCCGCCATCGTGGAGACGGCGGGCACGCTCGTGCTCATGACGGACCCGGAAGGCCGCATCGTGACGTTCAACCGGGCCTGCGAGGAATCGCTCGGCTGGCGCGCGGCGCAGGCCATGGGGCGGCACTACTGGGAGGTGGTGCGCGGCGCCGCCGACCCGGAGGTCGTCCGGCACATGTTCGCGGGCCTGGCCGAGGACCCGCAGCCGCAGCGGCTGCAGGGTGAATGGGTGACGCCCGACGGGCGCACGCGCAGCATCGTCTGGACGCACACGCTGCTGCGGCGCGAGGACGGCAGCGTCGAATTCGTCCTCGGCACCGGCATCGACGTCACCGCGTTGCGCGGCGCGGAGCAGCGGCTGCACTATGCCAGCAACTACGACGCCGTCACGGGACTGCCGAACCGCGACCTGCTGCGCGACCGCCTGCGCCAACTCAAGGCACAGGTGCAGGCCCAGGCCGGCCGCCGCGTGCTCGGCTTCATGCTCGTGCGCTTCGGACGCATGGCCCTGATCCGCGAGGCGCTGGGACCCGGCGCGGAACAGGCCCTGCTGCAGGAAGCGGCCGCGCGCCTGCG
>NZ_JBKYMO010001050.1:0-829 GCF_047302915.1 Massilia sp. CT11-108
CGTCCGCGTCGTCATCGTCGACGCGGACGGCCGCCCCCGCCGCGCCACGACGCCGGCCGGGAAAAAGGTCGAGCTGCGTCCCGGCGAACTCGCGTGGGCGTTCCACCCGGGCCCGTACACGATAGCCGTGGCCCCGTACGCGCAGGCGCCCGAGATCGGCCTGCGCACGACGTTCGCCATCGACCCGCAGGACCCCGCCGCCGCGGGCAAGCGCTTCGACCTGTACCTGGCCGCCGAAGCGGATGGCCGCGTCGACCTGGCCGCGCTGCGCATGAAAGTGGAAAGTGCGGTGCGCAGCGCGCTGGCGCAGGGCGTGCTCGAGCTGCCGCCGTGCGCGGACATCGACGAGTGGAACGCGTTCCGCCAGGGCCTGAACCGCTTGCTGTACCTGCGCTTCGGCCTGACCGTGGACGATTGCGTGCCCGTCGAACTGGACGGCGTCGACTACGCGGCGCAACTCGCCGCGCGCGCAGTCGGAAGCACAGCGGCCGCGGCGCCCGCGCCCGTGGCGGAGAAGGTCGTGCCGGACCTGGCCGACGCGAAGGCCATGCGCCGGCTGTTCCTGGAGCTGCCTTGCCTGATGTGCGGCCTGCGCTTCGGCGCGCTGCCGAACGGGCAGGAACAGTTCCGCCAGCAGCAGGCCTTGCTGCAGCGGCTGGACCGGCTGTCCGTCGAGATCACGACGATGCCCGCCCTCGTGCTGGCCGCGCCGGGACAGCCGCTCGCGCTGGACGAACAACTGCGCCGCATGCGCCACAGCCGCCGCGCGACCGTCGCGCTGGACGAAGCGTGGGCGCTGCTGGCCCGCCTCGAAGGCGCGCAAGGGGAG
>NZ_JBKYMO010001051.1:0-824 GCF_047302915.1 Massilia sp. CT11-108
ACGGCGGCCAGCATGCTGGCGCCGAGGTCCACGCGCAGGCCGTCCGCATAGCGCAGGCGCGCCTGGAACTGGTCTTCGCAGCGGCTGCCCGGACGGAGCATGGGCAGGTCCGCCTCGATCGCGAGCGGCTCGCCGAAGTACAGCAGGGCTTCGTCGATCAGGTGCGGGCCCAGGTCCAGCCAGATCCCGCCGCCCGCATCGGCCTCTTCCTTCCAGCGTTCCTGCGGCTGCGGGCGGAAGCGGTCGAAGTGCATGGCCGCGTGGCGGACTTGTCCCAGGGTGCCGCCGGCGAGCAGGCGCAGCGCGGTGCGCGTCGTGCTGTCCCAGCGGCGGTTGTGGTAGACGCTCAGCAGCAGGCCCTTGTCTTCCGCAAGGCGCACGAGTTCCGCGGCCTGCGCGGCCGTATCCGTGAACGGCTTGTCGACGACGACGTGCTTGCCCGCCTCCAGCGCGGCCCGCGCCAGCGGATAGTGGGTCGCGTTCGGGCTGGCCAGCACGACGAGGGCGACGTCCGGATCGGCGAGCAGGGCGGCCGGCTCCGCATGGACGGCGACGCTGCCGAGGTCGGCGCGTACCTTGTCCGGATTGCGGCTGGAGACGGCGGCGATGGCGAGACCCGGGGTCGTGCGCAGCAGCGGCGCGTGGAAGACCTGGCCGGCGAAACCATAGCCGATGAGTCCAACGTTGATCGTGTCAGCAGTCATTGTGTTCCTTGATGTTGTTGCGGTCAGTGCGGCAGCGCCAGTCCCGCCGGGCGGGTGGCCGTACCGCGGCCGGTCTCGCGCTCGATGCGCAGCACGTCGAGCGGACGCGTGACGCGGTAG
>NZ_JBKYMO010001052.1:0-824 GCF_047302915.1 Massilia sp. CT11-108
CATCGCTCCAGCGCCGCACGACGCGCACCTCGGCCATCGCCTTCACCGTGCGCACGAGGTCGCGCGCGCTGTCCGCATGCGCCGGGTTGCCGATGCCGAGCGGCCGCCGCACCAGCACCAGCGCACCCGCCTCGATCGCGCGGAAGCTGGCGTCGACCTCGGCCCGGTCGTCGCTGCCGCTGACGACGACGATGCGCGTGGGGCATTCGCGCATGATGCGGCGGATGGCTTCGAAGCCGTCCATGCGCGGCATGTGCAGGTCCATCGTGATCACGTCCGGCTGCAGCTCGCGCGCGAGCTTCACGGCTTCCTCGCCGTCCGCCGCGCACCCGACCACCGCGAGGCCCGGGGCCGTGCCGAGGATGTGCATCAGCAGCGCCCGCACCGAATTCGAGTCGTCCACCACCAGTACCCGGATCATGATGCCTCCATCCCCGCCACCCGGCGCACCGTCGCCAGCAGGCGGTCCTGATCGAAACTGCCCTTCGTGAAATACGCGTCCGCGCCCGCGCGCAGGCCGGCCTCGCGCTGCTCGGGCGTCTGCAGCGACGTCACCAGGATCACGGGCAGCTCGGCGGTGGCCGGCGTCGCCCGGATGCTGGCGGTGAGCGCCAGGCCGTCCATGTTCGGCATCTCGACGTCGCTCACGACCACGTCGTAGCGCCCGGTGCGCAGGCGCGACTGCGCGTCGAGGCCGTCGACGGCCGTGTCCACCGCATAGCCGGCGCCTTCGAGGATGTGCTTGAGCAGCAGGCGCGACGTGACGGAATCCTCGACGACGAGCACCTTGCGCGGTCCCGCCGCCGGCGCCGGCGGCGGGACCG
>NZ_JBKYMO010001053.1:0-823 GCF_047302915.1 Massilia sp. CT11-108
GGGGGGGGGGGTGGTTTGGGGGGGGGGGGGCGGGGCCCCCCGCGGCCCCCACGCCGTTCAGGTCGGCGAACGGCGCACGCGCGCCCGGTTGCTCGGCAAAAGGCGGCGTGAACGGCGTACCCGCTTGCGCCCCCGGCATCAGCCCGGCGGTGCGCAGCGCGTCCTGGATCAGCGCGGTGGCCGCGGCCGGATCCTTGCCCTGGCCCGAGCGCACGGCGCCCAGGATGTTTTCAACAAATTGTTCATATGGTTTCATGGTGTTCCTCAGGAATGGATGCGGTCCGCGAGCGCGGACTTGACGGCGGCCGGCGCGAAAAATGCGCCGAGCACCTGGATGGAGGCGATCGCCGCACGCGCCAGCTCGGGCGTGACGTCGTCGTCGATGGTGGCGAGGCCCAGCACGTGGATGTCGAGCTGCTCGCCGGCGGCGACGCCCGCTTCCAGTTCCGCCTTCGTGTAGCGCTGCATGCCCATCACGAAGCGCTTGCGCGTGACGGTCTGGCGGATCGCTTCGCCGTGCTGCTGCAACTGGTTGCGGATGGCCGTGCGGACGAAATCGGTACGGTTCGTATAAAAACCTTCGGCCACGAGCAGGTCCATCTGCGCCAGGTCGACGAGGCCCAGATTGATGGTGACCTTGTCCGTATCGGGAAATTTGGGTTTGGTGTCGACGAGCTTCATGGTGTCTCCGCAGTGTTTATACGCCCAATATACTCCAACCGGAGTATTAACGGAGTATAACTGCGAATCATCGAAGTGCGGTATAATATTCCTTCCGGATATAAAGCCGGCCCACTCCTTCCCTCCCACCCCCACGCCCGGC
>NZ_JBKYMO010001054.1:0-823 GCF_047302915.1 Massilia sp. CT11-108
GCCCTTGTCGCCGTGCCGATCACCGTCCGGACTGCCTGTCCGCCACCTGCTCCACGGCCGGCGCCGCAGACGGTGCCGCGACAGGTCGCGCCGCATGCTCGCGCACGAGCGCCTGCAGCGCGTCGCGCTCGACGGTCTCATGGTCGAGCAGCTGGCGGGCCAGCGCATCCAGCAATACGCGCTGCTCGCGCAGCGTGACGCGCACCCGTTCATGCGCTTCGTCGAGCAGCCGCGCGATCTCCCCATCGATCAGGCGCGCCGTACGTTCGCTGTATGCCGTATTCGGCGGCTGGGCCGGCGCATAAGGCGCGGCGGCGGGCTGCTCGAACGTCGCGAGGCCCATACGTTCGCTCATGCCGTATTGCGCGACCATGTGGCGCGCGAGATCGGTCGCCATCTGCAGGTCGTTCTGCGCCCCCGTCGAGAGGTCGCCGAACACCAGCTCCTCCGCCACGCGTCCGCCGAGCAGCACGTCCATCCGGTCCAGCAGCTCGCTCTTCTTCAGCAGGTAGCGGTCCTCGGCCGGCAGCTGCTGCGTATAGCCGAGCGCGGCGATGCCGCGGGGGATGATCGACACCTTCGCCACGCGGTCCGCATGCGCGCGGAACTCCGCCGTCAGCGCGTGCCCCGCCTCGTGGAAGGCCACCGTTTCCTTTTCCATCGGATTGATCAGGCGCGAGCGCTTTTCCATGCCCGCGATGACGCGGTCGACGGCTTCCTCCAGGTCGCCGCGCTCGACCCTCTCCTTGCCGCGCCGCGCGGCCAGCAGCGCCGCCTCGTTGACCAGGTTGGCGAGGTCGGCACCGGCCAGGCCGGGCGTCCT
>NZ_JBKYMO010001055.1:0-822 GCF_047302915.1 Massilia sp. CT11-108
ACGTCGACCTGGCGTGGTCGCGCATCGCGCGCCAGATCATGCTGCGCACCGGTGCGGACGGCCGGGAGATGCCGGACGTGGAGCTTGACCCGGGCGTCGCACTGTTCGTCGCCATTTCCCGGCTGTGCCGCCCCGGCGACGACCGGCTCGATCCGATGTTCACGTACCGGTTGCGCGGCGAGCTTGAACAACCGCGCATGGCCGCCGGCACCGGCGACGCCGGGTTGACCTGGAGGGCGCAGGCGCTGCGCGACGTGATCGCCACCGCCGGCGTCATGTGCATGCCGGTGGTGCTGTACTGCGACGTCGACGCGGCCACCGGCGCGGGTCCGATCGAGGCGCTGTTCGCCATGCCCGCGGCGCGCGCCACGACCATCCTGTGGGCGCATTGCGGCGGCGTCGGGCGCTGCGTCGAGCAGCCCGTCGACCACGCCGCCTGTCTGCGTTCGATCCTGGCCGATCCGTGCATGGGGCACGTCCACGTCGACCTGGCGTGGTCGCGCATCGCGCGCCAGATCATGCTGCGCACCGGTGCGGACGGCCGGGAGATGCCGGACCACGCGTCGATGCGGGCATGGGCGCGGTTGATCGACGATCACCCGGACCGCTTCCTGTTCGGCTCCGAGGCGCTCGACGCGCGCGAACGGGCGGCGCTGTGGCATGCGATCGATGCGCTGTACCAGCCATTGCTGGATACGTTGGCGCCCGCCGCGCGCCGCGCCATCACGACCGGCAACTACGAGCGCCTGGTGCTGGATGCGCGGCCGCGCATGCGGGCGTTCGCGCGGCACGTGCTCACGCCGGCGTTCGTCGGGCAGGACC
>NZ_JBKYMO010001056.1:0-822 GCF_047302915.1 Massilia sp. CT11-108
CAGCACGACCATGCCGCGCGCCGCGTCACGACGACGACGCGCGGCATGGTCGTGCTGGAGCGCGTGTACCGCGACGTCGCCCAGCTCGAAGCCGTGGCGGACGATCTGCTGCGGTTGATGTTTCCGGACTAGTCAGCTCAGGTCGTGCAGGTCCTTGCCGAGTGCGGGACCCAGCGTGAATGCGCTGAACGCGACGTCGAGCCCCGCGCGCTGCGGCGTGCAGCACATCGGTCCCACCAGATAGCGCGGCGCGGCCGGGAACGGCGCCAGGCGCAGCATGGGCCACGTCGCGCCGTCCGCCGAGTACTGCACGCGGATGACGCCGGCGCCGACGGTCACCCGCAGCCAGAAGCCGTCGGGCAGCGCCGGAGCCGGCGCCACGGCCCAGTCGGACGTCCCGTTCGTCAGCACGGTGCTGAGCAGTGCCTGGCCGTCCGAGAACTCGACGCCCACCTTGATCCAGCGTTGTCCGTCGATGCGGACCATCAGGCCGGCCTGGTCGTACAGTTCGGCGAACGCCGCGCGTACGTGCACCTGCGCCGTGAATCCGTCGGCGGCGGGCGCGCCGAAGAAGTGGCCGTTGTCGCGGATGAAGCCATAGCTCGTGATGCGCCAGAAATCCGTGCGGTCGCCGGTGACGACATGCAGCGTGCCGTCTTCGATCCGGTGCACCGGCGGTTCGTTGTGCCAGACGCAGTGGGCGAATGGTGCGGTATCCATGTGGCTTCTCCTTTGATCTGGTGTTCAGGCGTACGCGATCGGCGCCGGCACGCGCAGCGTCCACGCCGTGCCGTCGCCGGGCGCCGTCCGGACCGTCAGCGC
>NZ_JBKYMO010001057.1:0-821 GCF_047302915.1 Massilia sp. CT11-108
CCTATCCGTTCGCCCTGCGGCCGCTATGAACCCGAGCCGCCATGCCGTCGCCGTGGCGATCGTCACCACCTGCCGCGCCTCGCTGGCGCGCGCGGTGCGTTCGGTGTTCCGGCAACGTCTCGCGGACGGGCAGGGCGGCCGCATCCAGGTCTTGCTGGGCGTCGACTGCGACCCGGACGGGCGCCGGGCGGCGCTGCTGGACGAGCTGGCGCCCGAATGCCCGCCACACGTGACGGTTACGCTGATCAACCTCGGCTACTCGACGTCGCAGCGCCACGGCGGACCGCACGCCTCGTATTACGGCGGCTCGCTGCGCTCCGCGCTGACGCTGCTCGCGGACAGCCGCGTGGTCGTCTACCTCGACGACGACGACTGGCTGAAGGAAGACCATTGCGCCCGCATCCTGCAAGCGATCGAGGGCAAGAAATGGGCGTACTCGTATTCGATCTACGCGGACGGCAATACCGGACAGGAACTCTGCGTGGACGGGCTCGAGAGCGTGGGCGTCGGGCGCGGCATCTACGCCGAGTCCTTCGGCGGCTTCGTGCGCCCGAGCGGGCTGGCGATCGACAAGCTGCAGCTGCTGCACGTGGTGCACCTGTGGTCGTGCGCGGCGTTCGCGAGCGGCGACGGCGAGGACCGGCTGGTGTTCGAACAGTTGCGTCGCGAGCCACACGGCTGCACCGGGGCGGCGACCGTGTGTTGCGCGCTCGACCCGAACGATGCGCTGCATGCGCGCCGCGTCGAATTCATGCGCGCGCACGGCGTCGAGGCCCACGTCGCGCCGAAGTCCGGCTCGAGCCGCGGCGCCTAGTCCGGCC
>NZ_JBKYMO010001058.1:0-820 GCF_047302915.1 Massilia sp. CT11-108
ATCTTGGCCGCGGTGGCGCGCCGCCACCTGAGCAGGACACGGACCTCCTGCCGGGCCAGGATGAAGTGCCGGACGCGGCCGCTACCCCGTCCAGCGCGCCGGTCGTCGAGGAAGCGGCGATCCTGTACGCCAACGGCCAGCTCGAGGCGGCCGCCCTCCTCTTGCGCACCAGCGTGCACGACCAGGGCACCGACCGCCTGCCGTGGTGGATGCTGTTCGACCTGGTCCAGATCATGGGCCTCGAACACGAGTTCGAAAGCATCGCGATCGACTACGCCAGCCGGTTCGAAACGTCGCCGCCCACGTATCACCCCGTCGCGGACACGTCGCACGCGCCCGACCGCCAGGTATCGGGGGCGATCCCGACGGCCACCCTGTCCGGCCGCCTGGACGACGGTCCGCTCGCCCGCGCGCAACTCGCCCGCGCCGCCTCGCCCGGTCCGCTGGTCCGGTTTGAATTCCAGGCGGTCACCGCGGTGACGGCGCCGGGCTGCGCCCTGCTGCTGGACGCGCTGCAGGCCCTGCGCAAGGCGGGTCGCGAACTCGTGCTGGCAGGCGCCGACCACCTCGTCGCCGTGCTGCGTCCGATGCTGGCGATCGGCGACCGCGGCGCGGGCGAGGCGCCCTGGCTGCTGTTGCTGGAACTGCTGCTGCTGACGAACCGTGAAAAGGATTTCGAGGAGACTGCGATGGATTATTGCGTCACCTTCGAGGTGTCGCCGCCGTCGTTCGAGGCCCCCAGACACGCGGCCTTGAGCCTGGCGGCCGGTCCGGCGACGGCGGGCGACCGCTTCCTCCTGCCGGCCGCCAGGCCCAAGGC
>NZ_JBKYMO010001059.1:0-810 GCF_047302915.1 Massilia sp. CT11-108
GCGCGCGCGAGGCCGGCGCAGGCGTCGGCGATGACGGCGGCATTGTCGTCCAGGCGGTCCAGCAGGCGGTCGCTGCCCGGCGCGTCGGCCAGTTGATGGCGCGCGGCGAGGCGGCGGCCGTGGACGGCCATCTGGGCGGCGGAAAACAGTTCGGCGCGCAGCGGGGCGTCGTCATCGGCGAAGCCGGCTGCGGGCGGCAGCGCTTTTTCTTCTTTCAACAGGAACCTCGTGGTGGCGTGCGCAATCGACCGCCGGCTGACGCGGGACGCGACCATTCGGATGAAGCGTGAGACGAGGGCGCACGGCTGCCGCCATGCTAAGCAATCAGGTGCCGGGAAACTGTGCGTTAGCGAACGCTCATTGACGATCGGTATGTTTTACGCGAGCGCGAGCCCACCCACGAGGGTCCACGCCTGCGCATGCCCCGCCCGGCGCAGGCACAGGGCGGCCTTCGCGCTACGGTTCCCACTGCGGCAGACGAACACGATCGGCCGTGCCGGATCGGACAACCATGCCGGCATATGCTCGGCAAGGCGCGACAGCGGCACGTGGTGCGCCGCGCGGCCGTGCAAGGTCATTGCGCCGGCCGCGGTTTCACCAGCTTCGCGGACGTCGACGAGCAGCGCGTCCGCGTGGCGGCGCAGGAAGACGTCCAGCGTGTCCGGGTCCAGCTGGCCCGGCACGCCGGCTGCGCGCAGCGCGTTCACCGTCGTACAGGCCAGGCCATCGACGTCGGTGCCGTGGCAGATCACGGCGGCAGCGTGTGCGACCTGCGTCAGGCGGGACGCATCGATGGCGCCGAAGACCTGG
>NZ_JBKYMO010001060.1:0-799 GCF_047302915.1 Massilia sp. CT11-108
GCCAGCGCCGGGGCGAGGTCGATGCCGTGCCTGGCGAACATGGCGGCGGGCGGCGGCGCGGCGGTGGCGAAATTGATGGTCGACGTGCCGCCGGTCGTCAGCGCGCGCACGAGCAGCGACAGGTCGCGGGCACCTTGACGCAGATGGCCGGCATAGCTGCCGCCCACGACGATCACGTCGAATTCGGACTCATTCGGATGGGTGTGCATGATGTGCTCCTCCTTGGGGATACTGCGCGTTGAAGCGCTCGGACAGTTCCGCCAGCGTGACCTGCGCGAAGCGCGCGAGCAGCAACGCCTCGGCTTCCGCGAGCGCATCGCCGAGCGACTGGTTGACGACCTGTTCCACGAGACAGCCGGGCTGCTCGACGCGATTGCCGATCGCGAACACGGTCGGCGCGCCCACCGCGTCGTACACGTCGCGCAGCGTGACCCGGTGCAGGTCGGCGGTCACGGCCCAGCCGCCGCCATGTCCCTTCTCCGACGCGACGTAGCCCCGTTCGCGCAGGCCGGCCAGCGTGCGCCGCACGAGCACGGGATTCGTGTGCAGGAAGCCCGCCAGCTCTTCCGACGTCAGCGGACGGTCGCTGTGGGCCATGTGCAGCAGCAGGTGCAGGATCGAGGAAAGTTTGCTGTCGGTTCTCATGTAACTTATGATAGTACATAACGGGCCGGCGTGCATGACGGCGTGCACGCTACAATGCCGGATGTCTTCGAACTCCCCTTCTTTCGACGCCATCGTGGCCGGCACCGGCCCCGGCGGCGCCAGCGTCGCACGCGAGCTCGCGCGGGCCGGTGTC
>NZ_JBKYMO010001061.1:0-795 GCF_047302915.1 Massilia sp. CT11-108
GCGCTGGCCGGCGGCGACCGCCTCGCGTCCGCGCCGCTGATCGCCCTCGCGCACCAGGGGCACAATTTCCGTAGCGGCATGCAGGGCCTGCTGACCAAGATCGACATCGCGCTGGCGGCGTTCGCCGGCGGCCTCGACGACGTGGCCGACGCCGTGATGGGCAAGCTCAACCGCACCGAAACCGAGCTGGGCACGCGCCGCTGCAATTTCGACTATCTGTACTGCATGGCCCGGATCGCCGCGCGCCAGGGCAACCCGGTCCAGGCGCTGAAGCTCTACGCCAACTACACGGCCGAGGCGCTGCGCTGCCTGCGCAGCGAGGCGCCCGAGTCCGGCACGGTCCATCCGCAGGCGGGCCGCGCGCTGGCCGTCGACGACCTGTCGGCGCGCCTGCCGGCGAAATACCGGCGCGCCTACCGCCACATCGTCGAAAACCTCGAGCGCGCCGACCTGAGCACGCGCGAAGTCGCGGCCCAGATCGGCGTGACGGAACGGGCGCTGCAGATGACCTTCAAGAGCTCGATCGGCATGACGCCCGGCGGCCTGATCCGCAAGCTGCGCCTGGAGGGCATCCGCGAGGAATTGCTCAGCGACGCACGGGTCAACGCCTCGATCGTCGACACCGCCAGCCGCTGGGGCGTGAAGAGCCGCTCCGTGCTGGCCAAGGGATACCGGCGCCAGTTCCACGAGTCGCCGTCCGAGACCATCTACGGTTGAGGGGCGCCGTGATGAGCCCATCGACTCTCGCACGCCGGCGCCGGCCCTCGCGGCTCGCCACGTTCCTGGCGGCCGCGA
>NZ_JBKYMO010001062.1:0-790 GCF_047302915.1 Massilia sp. CT11-108
CGTGCGCACCCTGCTGCGCTGGGCCGCGGACCACGACGCGGCCGTCGTCCCGTACGGCGGCGGCACGAGCGTCGCCGGACACCTGGATGCAGTCGGCGCGCGGCCGACCTTGTGCGTCGACATGGCGCGCATGCGGGCTCTCGTATCCATCGACGCGGATGCGCAGCTGGCCGTGTTCGAAGCCGGCGTGGCCGGCCCGGACCTGGAAGCGCAGCTGCGCGCGCACGGCTACACGCTCGGCCACTTCCCGCAATCGTTCGATTATTCGACGCTGGGCGGCTGGGTCGTGACGCGTTCGTCCGGCCAGCAATCGCTGCGCTACGGCCGCATCGAGCAGCTGTTCGCCGGCGGCCGCGTGGAGACGCCCGCCGGCCCGCTCGCCATCCCCACCTTTCCGGCGTCCGCCGCAGGCCCCGACCTGCGCGAACTGGTGCTGGGGTCGGAAGGACGGCTCGGCATCCTGACGGAAGCGGCGGTGCGCATCAGCCGCCTGCCCGAATACGAAGCGTTCCACGCGGTGTTCTTCCCCGACTGGACGGCGGCCGAGCGGGCCGTGCGCACCATCGTGCAGGCGCGACTGGGCCTGTCGATGCTGCGCCTGTCGAACGCGGTGGAGACGGCGACGATGCTCACCCTGGCCGGCCACGGCCGCCAGGTGGCGCTGCTGGAGACGTGGCTGAAGCTGCGCGGCGCGGGCCCTGATAAATGCATGCTGCTCGTGGGCGCGAGCGGAGAGAAGGCGCAGGCACGTGCCGCGCTGAAGGCGGCGCTGGCGCTCGCGCCCACGAGC
>NZ_JBKYMO010001063.1:0-788 GCF_047302915.1 Massilia sp. CT11-108
CCCCCCCCCCCTTTTTTTTTTACACCACCAACCCGCAAAACGCCCTGTAGCTCCGTCTCGGGGGCTCGGAGTTGTGTATAAGACACATGTTCACGTTCACGGCCGCGGTCGCATACCCGGTGCCCAGCAGGTCGTAGCGCGCGCCGCCGGGTGTACGCGTGGGACGGTTGCCGTGCAGCAGCAGGCCGATGCGTAGGCCGACGACGCGTTTCCAGTGCGTCCGCCGGTTGAACTCGGCCGGAGGCAGGCCGGCGAAGCCGGCATCGAGCGCGTCGATCCCCGTCGCGTTCACATAGCGGTTGGGGGTGCCGTCCGGCGGGTCGTCCGTATCGACGCCGTACAGCACCTGGAAGCCGTCCACGCCGCTCGCCACCGCGTCCGCGCTCCAGTGCGCGGCGCCGCGGTATTTGCAGTGCAGCTCGGCCTCGCCTTCACCGTTGCGCGCCACGTAGAAGATGCTCCAGCCCTCCTCGCCCGCCGCGACCGGGAAGCCGGCGCAATCGACGGCGCTGGCGTCGCCGGGAAAGCGGACGGCCAGCACGTCGCTGCCGTTGACGGCGGCCGGCAGCGGATCGTCGATGCCGGCCGTGGCGCGGGACAAGGTGCGCGCATCCAGTCCCGCGAGGCGTGCCGGGGCATGGTCCGCCGCAGGGTCGGCCAGCATGTCGGGGTCGACGGCGCCGGCCTGGCGTATGGCGCGGCCGATGAGGTCGATGGCGAAGCGTCCGCCGTCCTCCACGCCGCCCGACTCGGCCTGGGCCGCGTACGCGCCGTTCGCGAGCACGAGC
>NZ_JBKYMO010001064.1:0-785 GCF_047302915.1 Massilia sp. CT11-108
TTTTTTCCCCCCCCCACCCCCCCACCCCCCCGGTCGCCCGGTCGGGGGGGCTGGTTTTTGTTTAAAACACACACACCACCCGTCCCGCGACCGCAACCGGCCGCTGCCGGCCGCCGGCTGGTATCCGCTGACGCCGCACGACCGCTACGTGCCCACGTGGCGCGCGCCGGACCACCACCTGCGCTGGCTGAACGAACACGTGCGCGACAACCCGCGCCGCCCGCGCGACTACCGCCCGCAAGGCCTCACGGTCCTCCCGCAGGACCGCTTCGGCCGGCCGGGCCGGGTGAACGTCCCGCGCACGCCCATCACGACCGTGCCGCCCGTGCTGGTGCATAACGTCCCGGCCGGCGCGCCGCCGGCCGCCCCGGTGATGCCGAACCGGCCGAACCGCCCGGATCGTCCGGATCGTCCCAATCGTCCCGATCGTCCGGATCGCGACGGGGACGGCATCCGCGGCCCGGTCGCCATCGGCCGCATGGAGGGCCGCCACGCGGACCCGGGCCGCGAGCGCCGCATCGAGACGGCACGCGCCGGGCGCGACGGTTTTATCGCCCAGCGCCCGCAAGGCCAGGTCATCACGGCGCCGCCGGTCAATTCGGCACCAGCACAGGGTTTGCCCGTCACGAGTCCGACGCCACACTTGCCGCCGCAACCGCTGAGCACCGTGACGAGCCCGACGCCGCACATGCCGCCGCAACCAACTGACTACGCACATGACTTCTCCGATCGACACCGGCACCGCAGCAGCAGAATCCGCAGCAAATGCGTATAACGCGAGCGAA
>NZ_JBKYMO010001065.1:0-784 GCF_047302915.1 Massilia sp. CT11-108
GCATGAGCGCGGCGGCCAGCTGGCTGCCGGCGGCGACGGCCAGCGGCGGCACGGTCGCGAGATAACGCTTGCTGAAATGGGCGGAGAACGCGTACAGCATCGTGGCCGCCACGCATGCCGGCACGGCCCATCCCGTCGCCCCCGGCTTGAAACCGGCGTTGTCCGCCACGAGCCACACCACGCCGCAGAACCCGAGCGCCAGCCCGGCGGCGCGTGTACGGCCGATCGTCTCGCCCAGCCACGCGCGCCCGATGACGGCCGCGTACAGCGGCGTGGCCGCGTTGAAGATGGCGGACAGGCTCGCGTTGATGCCCAACGCCGCGAGCGCGAACAGCACGAACGGCAGCGCGGAATTCGTCAGGCCCACGAGCAGCACCGGTTTCCAGTGCCGGCGCAACGCACGCCAGTCGCCGCCGAGCAGCGGCAGCAGCAGCACGGCGGCGATGGCGGCGCGGGCACCGGCCAAGGTCAGCGCGCCGAACTCGCCGGCGCACACGCGCATGAACGGATACGATGCGCCCCACAGCGCGGCCAGCGCCGTCAGGCAGGCAATGTCGCTCTTCTTCATCATTGCCCCCTCGCCGCGTGCAGCGCGGCATCGAGCCCCCGCTCCTCCGGTCCCAGCACGCGCGCCACGCGGCCCTGCGCATCGAGCAGCACGACGCTCGGAATCGCGCGGATGCCGAAGGCGGCGAACGCGGCGCCTTCGCGATCGAGCGCGACCGGCGGCGTGCCGGGATGCGCCTTCGCGTAGGCCGCCAGTTCGGCGGCCGACGTCCACAGC
>NZ_JBKYMO010001066.1:0-783 GCF_047302915.1 Massilia sp. CT11-108
CGGGCGGCGAGCGCCAGCGCGTGGCGCTCGCGCGCGCCCTGCTCGCGTCGCCGCGGCTGTTGCTGATGGACGAACCGCTGGCCGCGCTCGACCTGCGCCGCAAGCTGGAAATCCTGCCCTACCTGGAACGGATGCATGCGGAACTGGCGATCCCGATCGTCTACGTGAGCCATGCGCCGGACGAGGTGGCGCGGCTCGCGGATCACCTCGTGCTGCTGGACGCCGGCAAGGCGGTCGCCAGCGGGCCGCTGTCGGAGACGCTGGCGCGCGTGGACCTGCCGCCCAGTTTCGCCGACGATGCCGGCGTCGTGCTGGACTCGATCCTGGCCGGCCACGAGGAAGACGCTTTATCCCGCCTGGAATTCGCGGGCGGCGCGCTGTTCGTGGGGCGGCGCCGCGAAGCCATCGGCACGCACCTGCGCTGCCGCATCCACGCGCGCGACGTCAGCCTTGCACTGGACCGCCCGCAAGGCACGAGCATCGTCAACCGCCTGCCGGCCGTGGTGACGGCGGTGGCGGCCACGGACACGCCGGGCCACGTGCTCGTGCAATTGCGGATGGGAGAATCGCCGCTGCTGGCCCGCATCACCGAACGCTCGCGCCGCGAACTGGGCATCGCGCCCGGACTGCGGCTGTGGGTGCAGATCAAGGGCGTGGCATTGTTAAATTGAAATTACCTAGAACCGGGGGGGGGGGCCCGGGTTTGGGTGTTTTTAAAAAAAAGGGGGGGGGACCCCGGGGGGGCGCGGGCCCCCCCGCGCCCCGCGGGGGGGGGTTTTTTTG
>NZ_JBKYMO010001067.1:0-780 GCF_047302915.1 Massilia sp. CT11-108
TGTAGTGGTCAAGTAATTTCGGACACCACGATAGATTCTTTTGCTGCCATGTTCCGCTCGAAGACGGTGGGCGGCAGGTTGCCCAGAACGGAGTTCAGCCGTTCGCAGTTGTAGAAGCCCACGATGTAGGCCGCGATGTCGATTCTGGCTTCGGCATGATTGGCATACTGGCGTTGCCAGACCCGTTCCATTTTCAGGTTCAGAAAGAAGCGTTCGGCGACCGCATTGTCCCAGCAATTTCCCTTCCGGCTCATGCTGCAGATATAGCCGTGCTTGGCCAGCAAAGCTTGGTATTCGGCGCTCGCGTACTGGCTGCCGCGATCGGAATGGACCACCAGGCCCGGCGCCGGTTGCCGGTGCCCGATGGCCATGTTCAGGGCCTCGCACACCAGGCTGGCAGGCATGCTTGGCGCCATGGCCCAGCCCACCACCCGACGCGAAAACAGATCGAGCACGACCGCCAAATAAAGCCAGCCGGCGCCAGTTCGGATATACGTGATATCGGAGGCGTAGGCCACGTTCGGTGCCACCGGATTAAACCGACGACCCAGCACATTGGCGGCTACCGGCAAGGCATGTTTGCTGTCGGTTGTGTGAATGAATTTACGCTTCCAGACGGGTTTCAGCTCAGCTTGCCGCATCAGCCGCCGCACTTTATGGCGGCCGATTTGCAGCCCGTCGTTGGCCAGGGCGGCCACGATCCTGCGGCTGCCGTAGCTTTGATGGCTTGCCGCGAAAGCGGCCCGCACATGCACGCTGGCCTTGCACACGGCGGGCTGG
>NZ_JBKYMO010001068.1:0-779 GCF_047302915.1 Massilia sp. CT11-108
GGCATAACCGGCCAGCAGCAGGCCGTCGTCGGCCAGCAGCGCGGCGAGGCGCGCGGCCGCCCGCTGCTGCGTGGGCAGGTCGAAGTAGATCAGCAGGTTGCGGCAGAACACGAGGTCGTAGGTGCCCGTGACGGCCGGGTCGACGTCGAACAGGTTCGCCTGGACGAAGGCGACGTAGGCGCGCGGTGCCGCGCCGATCACCTGCTCGTCGCCGTCCTCCGTGAAGAAGCGCGCGCGCAGGCCCTGGTCGTCGCCGCGGAACGCGTTGCGGGTGTACCTGCCGGCGCGGGCGCGGGCGATCGCGGCGCGCGACAGGTCGAACGCGTCGATGCGGCAGTGTTCGGGTTCGATGCCCGCGTGCGCCAGCAGCATCGCGAGCGAATACGGTTCCTCGCCGCCGGCGCAGGGCAGCGACAGCACGCGGACCTGCCGCCCGGGCCGCGTCAGGAGGCGCGTCTGCACGAAGCGCAGCGCGGTCTCGAACACGGCGGGGTCGCGCAGGATCCAGGACTCCGGCACGACGACGAGATCGACGAGCGCGTCGAATTCGGGCGTGCCCGGCTGCGGATCGTAGTCGATGCCGGCACCCACGGCGCGCATGCGCTCGCGCACGGCCCGTTCGACCGTGGCGACGCCCAGGTCGAGATCCGTGGCGGCGCGCAGGCGCAGCGTGAGATTCACGGGCCCTCTCCGAACAGCAGGGCCTCGACCTCGGGCGCGAGCAGGCGGTCCGGGGCGAGCAGCTGCAGCATGCCATCGGCGCCGGGCGCGACCTGGCC
>NZ_JBKYMO010001069.1:0-778 GCF_047302915.1 Massilia sp. CT11-108
CTGCTGGATCGTCACCAGGTAGGCGGCCATCGCCTCGACGTCCGCGCGCGGGACCGCCGCGAGCCGTTCCGTTACTGGCCGCATCGGACCCTTTGCCGCGCCATGCGTGAGCGACAGGCCGCCCTGCAGATAATCCGCGAGTTCGGCGCGCGTCCACGGTGCGCTGCCTTGCGCGAGGCGAGTGAGCGCGGGCGCATGCCAACCGTCGACGGTGCCGCCCTCGAACGCGGGACTGCGCTCGCCGCCCAGCAGGTTCATGCCGCTGTGGCAGGAGGCGCAGTGGCCCAGCGTATCGACGAGGTAGCGGCCCCGTTCGACCTGGCCCGTGCCCGGCGCCGCGCCGTCGCCGGGACGCAGGTACAAGGCATTCCAGAACGCGAGCAGGGGCCGGAAATTCAACGGGAACGCGAGGTCGTTGTCCGGCTGTTTTACGCGCACCGGCGGGCGCGACATCAACCAGGCGTACGCCAGTTCGATGTCGTCGTCGGACATGCGCGTATAGTGAATGTACGGGAAAGCCGGGTAGAGCAGATGGCCGTCGCGTGCCACGCCTTCGCGCAGGGCGCGCTTGAACGCGGCGCTCGTCCAGCGTCCGATGCCCGTCTCGGGATCGGGCGTGATGTTGGTGCTGTAGATGATGCCGAACGGCGTCTTCAGACCGAGGCCGCCGGCATAGGCGGGACCGTCGGGCGCGGTATGGCAGACCATGCAGTCGCCCAGCGCCACGACCCCGGGGCCCGCCGGGCGGGCGGGGCCCCCGGGGGTGGGTTTTAAAAAA
>NZ_JBKYMO010001070.1:0-773 GCF_047302915.1 Massilia sp. CT11-108
CTGCGCAGCTGGATCGGTTGCGGCTTCGCCGTCGGATCCGGCTCGAAGCCCGCGATGACCTGGCGGGGCAGCGTCTGCTTGATCAGCTTTTCGATGTCCTTCAGCATCTGGTGCTCGTCGACGCAGACGAGCGACACGGCCTCGCCGGTGGCGCCGGCGCGGCCCGTGCGGCCGATGCGGTGCACGTAGTCTTCCGGAACGTTCGGCAGGTCGTAGTTCACCACGTGCGGCAGCTGGTCGATGTCGATGCCGCGCGCCGCGATGTCGGTGGCGACGAGCGCCGTCAGGCTGCCGTCCTTGAACTCGGCCAGCGCCTTGGTGCGTGCCGACTGGCTCTTGTTGCCGTGGATCGCCATCGCGCCAATGCCGTCCTTGCCCAGCTGCTCGACGAGCTTGTTTGCGCCATGCTTGGTGCGGGTGAACACGAGCACCTGTTTCCAGCCGTGCGTCTTGATCAGGTGGGCCAGCATCGGGTGCTTCTTGTCGCGGTCGACCGGGTGGATCTTCTGGGCGATGACTTCGACGGTCGAATTGCGCGGCGCGACTTCGATCATGGCCGGGTTGTCCAGCAGGCGGTCGGCCAGGGCCTTGATCTCGTCCGAGAACGTGGCCGAGAACAGCAGGTTCTGGCGCTTCGGCGGCAGCACGGCCAGCACTTTGCGGATGTCGTGGATGAAGCCCATGTCCAGCATGCGGTCGGCCTCGTCCAGGATCAGGATCTCGATCTTGTCGAGCTTGATCGTGCCCTGGGCGACGTGGTCGAGCAGGCGGCC
>NZ_JBKYMO010001071.1:0-773 GCF_047302915.1 Massilia sp. CT11-108
GGGCGTCTTTTTTTTTAACCCCCCCCGCCCCGCCGGGGGGGGGGGGCGCCCCCGGGGGGGGGCCCCCGGCCGCCCGGCCTGCACTGCGAATCCGTCCGCCCCGCACTGCGGCGAGATCATGCCGACGTACGAGACGTGCTCGGCCCAGCCCACCGCGCCGGGCTGCGGTGCCATCATCAAGGAACACGACGCGATCACCGCGTGCATGGCCGACCCGAAGGCGCCGGGCTGCACGACCACGTTGCCCGTGTACGACGTCTGCAAGACGGCGCCGGCGACCTATGGCTGCGCCGTCGTCATCAAGGAACACGACGCCATCAGCGCCTGCATCGCCGATCCGAAGGCGCCGGGCTGCACGGCGACCTTGCCGCCGCTGGACCAGTGCCGCGCGGACGGCAGCGCCTACGGCTGTGCGGCCGTGCTGGCGCGCGCCCGGTTCGACGCCTGTCTTGCAAATCCGTCCGGCGCGGGCTGCGGCGACATCCTGCCGAAGCTGGACGTGTGCAAGCTGACGCCGTCGCTGGAAGGTTGTACGCAGGTGCTGGCGCTGGGCTTCCAGGCCTGCCTCGCGAACCCCCACGATGCGAGCTGCAGCGGCATCCTGCCCACGCTGACGCAATGCCAGGGCAATACCAAGCTGCCCGGCTGCGACGCCGTGCTGCCGACCCTGGCGCAATGCATCGGCAGTCCGAGCCTGCAGGGCTGCGACGTGCGCCTGCCGAGCCTCGCCGTCTGCGCGGCGGCGCCGAACACGGCGGGCTGCGAGGCCGTGC
>NZ_JBKYMO010001072.1:0-773 GCF_047302915.1 Massilia sp. CT11-108
GCTGTTCGCCGCTCCGCGCGACATCGCCCACGTGCTCGACCGCCCCGAACTGGCGGATCCCGCGCGCGAGCGGGATGCGGTGCAATGCGCGTTCGCCGCATTTCCCGACCTGGCCATGCTGGCCTGGACCCGGCGCGTGCCGCACCGGACGGACGAGCACGAGCTGTCGGCCGTGCTGCACACGCGCACGAAGTCCGTGACCGGCGGCAGCTACCGGCTGTCCGGCACCGTCGACCGTATCGGCACGGGCGACGCCTTCGCGGCCGGCGTCCTGCACGGACTCCAGTCCGGCATGGCGACGGCGGACGTGGCCGGGTTCGCGCTGGCCGCCGCTGCCATGAAACACGCGATCACAGGCGACTTCAACGCCGCACACACGGGAACGTCCGCATGACCGGCAGCTGGCGTCTTACCTGGGACCACGGCAGCGCGGACGTGCAGTCGCTGGGCGCGATGCTCGGCCCCCTGAGCCTGCGCATCGGCGACGAACGGGAACTGGAGATCATGCACGTGGCACCCTGGGCCGGCATGACGCGCGCCGGCACCCTGCCCGGCATCATGCGGCGCCTGCGCGGCGGGCCCATACGCGCAACGTGATATCGACGGCCGGCGCGTGCGGGTCGGCCGCGATCTCGCGTTCGATGTGTTCGATCGGCGAGCCGGCGGGATAGTCGATGGCCAGGCGGATGCGGGTGTCGCTCGCCGACACGCAGCGCCAATGGTGGTTGGCCGCAAAGCCGTGGTCCCACGCATCCTCGGGCGCGCGCGTGCCC
>NZ_JBKYMO010001073.1:0-770 GCF_047302915.1 Massilia sp. CT11-108
GCTGTACTTCCGCCTCGTCCTCGCGGGCCTGCTGGCCGCCCTGCCCTGGGGCTACGTGGCGACGCAACGCCGGCGCCGCCTGCGCCGGCTCGATCAGCAGCTGCCGGAAGCGCTGGACCTCATCACGCGCGCCGTGCGCGCCGGCCACTCGCTGCCGCTGGGCATCCAGATGCTGGCCGATGAAATGCCGGAGCCGATCGCCGCCGAGTTCCGGCTCGTGCACGAGCAGGTCAGCTTCGGCGTCTCGCTGCAGCAGGCACTGGCGGGCCTGTGCGAGCGCGTGCCGCTGACGGACTACCGGTATTTCGCGGTGGCCGTCCTGATCCAGCGGCAGTCGGGCGGCAACCTGGCGGAAGTGATCGGCAACCTGAGCCACCTGATTCGCGAACGCCTGAAACTGCTCGCGCGCGTGCGCGTCCTGTCGGCGGAAGGCCGGATGTCCGCCTGGACGCTGGCCCTGCTGCCCTTCCTGCTGGGTGCCCTGCTGTACCTCGTCAATCCCGACTTCATGCGGCCGCTGTGGGTCGACCCCATCGGCGTCGCCATGCTGCGTGCCCTGCTGTGCATGATGTTGCTCGGCATCGTCGTCCTGGGCCGCATCACCCGTATCCGTGTCTGAAGGAGAACGCCATGTTACTGCCCATCGTCGTGTTCCTCGCCGTCAGCTTCGGCTGTGTCGGCCTGTACCTGTGGCTGGCCCCCGACCGCACCGACCAGCGCCTGCACGCGCTGGCGCTGGCTCAAGCCCTTGATGAGGTAGTCGCGGTGGC
>NZ_JBKYMO010001074.1:0-766 GCF_047302915.1 Massilia sp. CT11-108
CCCCACCTGAGCCGCCCGGCTCGTCACGCCGCACCGCCTGATGCCTGCGCGGGCCGCGCGGTCCGTTCGCCACGGCGGTGCCAACGCGACAACAATGCACTTTTGTCTTACCATACGAACCATCCAAGCCCAGACCTTACCGAACCTATGACAAGCAAAACTGGAAGCGCGATCCTGTCCGCCCTCGTCTTTGCGGGCGCGAGTCTGATGTCCGTCCCGGCGGCCCATGCGGCCGCTCCCGTTGCCGCCCCGACCGTCACCGGCCTGCCCGATTTTGCCGACCTCGTCGACAAGGTCGGCCCGGCCGTCGTCAACATCCGCACCACCGAACGGGTCCGTCTCGACCAGGGCGGCCCGGACGAAGAGATGCAGGAATTCCTGCGCCGCTTCTTCGGCGGCCAGATGGTGCCGCGCGGACGCCGCGGCGGGCCCGCGGAACAGCCGCAGGAAGAACGCGTGCAGCGGGGCGTCGGCTCCGGCTTCATCATTTCGGACGACGGGTATGTGCTGACCAATGCGCACGTCGTGGAAGGCGCGGACGAGGTCGTCGTGACCCTGACCGACCGCCGCGAATTCAAGGCCAAGGTGCTGGGCTCGGATGCCCGCAGCGACGTGGCCCTGCTGAAGGTGGACGCACGCAACCTGCCGAACGTGCGCATCGGCGATTCCAGCAAGATCCGCGTGGGCGAGTGGGTGATCGCCATCGGTTCGCCGTTCAACCTGGAGAACACGGTGACCGCCGGCATCATCTCGGCCAAGGCGCGCG
>NZ_JBKYMO010001075.1:0-766 GCF_047302915.1 Massilia sp. CT11-108
CCACGCAGCGCAGGCGGTAGATCCGCTCTTCCAGCGGCGCCAGTTTTACCAGGCGGTCGAGGTCGATCGTTTGGGGTTTATTGGCTTCGCCGTGGGTCTGCACGGTCCACGGTCGCGGGGGGCGCGGGGGCCGCGGCCATCTGCCTGTTCGTCGCGAGCTTCGCCATCGGGCCGGGCGTGTGCGTGTGGCTCGCGCTGTCCGAGCTGATGCCGACGCGGATCCGCTCGAACGGCATGAGCATCGCGCTGTTGATCAACCAGTTCGTGTCGACGTCGATCGCGGCCGTGTTCCTGCCGGCCGTCGGCCGCCACGGCTATTCCACGATCTTCTTCTTCGGCGCCGCGTGCACGGTCGTGTACTTCCTCGCGTCCGCTTTCCTGCTGCCCGAGACGCGCGGCAAGACGCTGGAAGAGATCGACGCGTTTTTCGCGCGGCCGGCCGCCAAGTAGAGGAAACTCGTCATTCCCGCGAAAGCGGGAATCCATACTGACTTACCGAATTCCGCACATCGAAAAATCAGTGGCCATTCAACGGAGCGGCTTCGGCACTTCAGCATGGGTTCCCGCCTGCGCGGGAACGACGTCGCGTAGCTGCTCGCGCCGGGCCGCCACGCCGTCCAGCACGTCGAGGATATCCGCCGCCATCACCGGCTTGACGAAATGGCGGTCGAAGCCCGCTGCCAGTGCGCGCTCGCGGTCGCGGGGGGGGGGGGGGGGGGGGGGGGGGGGGGGGGGGGGGGGGGGGGGGGGGGGGGGGGGGGGGGGG
>NZ_JBKYMO010001076.1:0-765 GCF_047302915.1 Massilia sp. CT11-108
GACCCGGTCACCACCGTCGCCGACGCCGGCTGGCTGCGCGACCGGGTTCCCGGCGCGTGCCTCGTCGCGCTGGCGGCGTCCCACATCTCCAGCATCGAAGCGGAACCGCAGTTCAGCGGCGCCCTCGCCGCCTTCCTCGCCGACTGACCAGGACAAGGCGGCAGACATGCTGCCGCCTTGCCGCCGTCAGAACGCGTGCCGCAACCCCGCCATCACCCCGCTCTGCGTCTTGCCCGGCGCCGTCGTGCCGCCCGCATCGAGCGCGATCGCGGCGCCGCCGTGGTTGTCCATGCGCCCGACGCCCGCGTACACGGCGCTGCGCACCGACAGCGCATACGTCAGGCGCGCGACCGCCAGGTTCGTGTCGTCGGGCGAGCCCTTGACGTTCTTGCGCGCCACCTGGGCATCCAGGGTCAGGCGCGGCGCGACCGGGATGCTCGCGCCGAGGTAGAACAGGTCGGATTCGGTGATGCCCGTCGCGGCATCCGTCTTGCGGTCGATGACGCCGGCGCCGATCTTCGTCGTGCCGACCATCGCCCAGCCGTTGGCCGTGATGCGGCGATCGTAGTGCGCGCTGTCCGTCAGGCCACCCGCCGCGCCCGTGTTCCCATACAGCTTGTCGTACGTGGCGTTGATGCCGTAGGCCTTCGTGTCATAGCCCAGTAGCGCCGTGTATATGTGTCTTATTAAAATATACGAGCCCACCAGACGGAGCTACATATGGTTTTGCGGGGTATGGGTTTAAAAAAAAAAAGGGGGGGGGGG
>NZ_JBKYMO010001077.1:0-764 GCF_047302915.1 Massilia sp. CT11-108
GGCCTGGCGGACGTGCTGGCGCGCGACTGGGACGTGCTCGTGATCGGCGGCGGCATCAGCGGCGCCGGCGTGCTGCTGGAGGCCGCACGGCGGGGGCTGAAGGCGCTGCTGGTCGAGCGCCACGATTTCGCGTGGGGCACGTCGAGCCGCTCGTCGAAGCTCGTGCACGGCGGCCTGCGCTACCTGAAGGACGGCCACGTGCGGCTGACGGCGGAATCCGTGCGCGAGCGCGAGATGCTGCTCGCCTGCGCGCCA
Source organism: Massilia sp. CT11-108 (assembly GCF_047302915.1). Lineage (NCBI taxonomy): Bacteria > Pseudomonadati > Pseudomonadota > Betaproteobacteria > Burkholderiales > Oxalobacteraceae > Massilia > Massilia sp. CT11-108. Next base: position 256 of record NZ_JBKYMO010001077.1, read on the forward strand.
GGCCTCGTCGAACCGCAGGGCTTCGCGTTCGCGCAGTACGAGGGCGCGCGCGGCCGGCGCAGCTTCCTGGCCGGCCTCGCGATCTATGACGTGATGGCGGGCCGGCGCGAACGGCACTGGCTCGATGCCGACGATTTCCTGATGGCGGCGCCGAATGTAAAGCGGGACGGTCTTGCGGGCGGCATCGTCTACACGGACGCGCGCACGGACGATGCCCGCCTCGTGCTGCGGGTCTTGCGCGAGGCGCTCGATCATGGCGCGGCGGCCGTCAATTATCTCGGTGCGAGCGAGTTGCTGCGCTCCCCGGGTGGCCGCGTGTGCGGGGCGCTGCTCGCCGGCGACGGTACTGACTACGCGGTGCGTGCCCGGGTCGTGGTCGATGCGACGGGCGCGTGGTCCGGCCCTCTGCACGGCGCCGGCCCAGGGTCTTATAAACAACTGACCCTGCCCACCAAAATAAAGGAGTAGATCACCGTGGTCGCCGGATCAATAAAAAAAAAAGGGGGGGG
>NZ_JBKYMO010001078.1:0-764 GCF_047302915.1 Massilia sp. CT11-108
TTTTATAAGACCCCCACCTGGCCGAGGCGCAGGCGGCGCGCAGCCTGGCCGAGGCGCAGAACCGCGCCAAGGACGAATTCCTCGCGATGCTCGGCCACGAGCTGCGCAATCCGCTGGGCGCGATCAGTTCCGCGATCGCCCTGGTCCAGATGGGCGCCAGCGGCCCGGCGGCCGAGCGCGCGCACCAGATCATCGGGCGCCAGAGCCGCCACCTGGCCCACCTCGTCGACGAACTGCTGGACGCCAACCGGGTACTGAGCGGCCGCGTGGCACTGGCGCCCGTGCCGCTCGACCTGGCGGCGGCCGTGCGCGACGTGGTGCTGACGCTGCAGACGCAGGGCACGACGGCCGAGCACACCGTCGACCTGGACCTGGCGCCGCTGTGGGTCTGCGCCGATCCGACCCGGCTGCAGCAGGTGATCGGCAACCTGGTCGAGAACGCCGCCAAGTACACGCAGGCGGGCGGCTGGATCCGCGTGTCGGTCCGCCGCGCGACCGAACCGGGCATGGCCGAGCTGGAGGTGGCCGACAACGGCAAGGGCATCGACGCCGACCTGCTGCCCCGCATCTGGGACGTGTTCGTGCAGGGCAAGGTGCTCAGCCGCGCCAAGGGCGGGCTCGGCATCGGCCTGGCCGTCGTCAGGTCGCTCGTCGAGCAGCAGCACGGCAGCGTGGCCGTCGCCAGCGCCGGACCGCAGCAGGGCAGCACGTTCATCGTGCGCCTGCCCCTGGCGCATGCGGCCCTCGCCGACTCAAGCGCGGAC
>NZ_JBKYMO010001079.1:0-762 GCF_047302915.1 Massilia sp. CT11-108
GTGCTGGACCTGATGCTGCCGGGGCTCGACGGGCTGTCCCTGTGCCGTGCGCTGCGGGCCGATGCGAACCCGCTGCTGGCCGACCTGCCCGTCGTGATGGTGACGGCGCGCGTGGAAGAAATCGACCGCCTGCTGGGCCTCGACGCGGGCGCCGATGATTACCTGTGCAAGCCGTTCAGCCCGCGCGAACTCGTCGCCCGCATCAAGGCGATCCTGCGCCGCGCGGGGCGTCCCGCGCCGGTCGTCGCCGTCGACACGCTCGCCCGCCGCATCGCCGTCCACGGCAAGCCGCTCGACCTGACGCCGACCGAATACGGCATCCTGGCCGCGCTGGCGCGCCGCCCCGGCCAGGTCTTTTCGCGCGCCCAGCTGCTCGACCTCGCGCGCGAGGGCAACGCGAGCCTCGACGTGACGGACCGCGCCATCGACACCCACGTCAAGAACCTCAGGCGCAAGCTCGACGCCGCGCTGCCGGGCGTGGACGCCATCCGTTCGATCTACGGGCTCGGCTACCGCTTCGATCTTTGACAGGCGATCTTCATTTTTTCTCCACAATCGGCATGCACGATACCGACATGGCCCGCCGCGTCGTGCGGCCCACGACAAGGAGAAGACTATGAAAGCCACCACCCTCGGCATCCTGCTGGGCGCCGTCATGCTGCCGGCGCTGGCGCAGACCACGGACGAGCACGTCCACGTGAGCATCCACTGCAAGACGGCCACCGGCAAGTGCAAGGCCCCGCCCGTGCCCCCTGCCCCGGC
>NZ_JBKYMO010001080.1:0-760 GCF_047302915.1 Massilia sp. CT11-108
GCCGGCTGGGGCAGGGCGGCGCGGATCGCGTCCAGCGCGGCGTCGAGCAGGCCGCAGAGGTCGTCCAGCGACGCTTCCAGCGTGGGCTCGGCGGCGGGATACAGCTTGCCGCTGTCGCCGTCGACGAGGCCTTCCAGCCTGGCCAGCGCATCGGCCAGCAGTTCCAGGCCGAGGTTGGCGGCGACGCCGCGCACCTTGTGCGCGTGCATGCGCAGCGCGCGGTAGTCGGCCGCCGTGGCTTGGGCCGCGAGCGTGGCGCCGAGGCCGTCGTGCTGGGCGGCGAAGTGGGCGAGGGCTTCCAGCCACGCGTCTTCCTTGTCGCTCCAGCGGCGCAGGCCGGCGTGGCGGTTGAGGGTCTGGCGTTCCTGCGCCGGCAGGTCGTCCGCTTGGTGGCCGGGGCCGAGGCCCAGCACGCGCGCGATCTCGTGCGACAGCGCGAACCAGTCGACCGGCTTGGTCGCGAAGCCGTCCATGCCCGCCTCGACGCTGGCGCGGCGGTGCTCGGCCAGCACGCTGGCGGTCATGGCGATGACCGGCACGCGCGTCCGGCCGCCGGCGGCTTCCTGTTCGCGGATCATGCGCGTGGCGGTGAGACCGTCCAGCGTCGGCATCTGGAAATCCATCAGGATGACGTCGAAGCGCTCGCGGGCCGCGATCTCGACGACGGCGGCACCGTCGCCGACGGCCGTCATCGTGTGGCCGCGGCGCGCCAGCAGCAGTTGCAGCAGTTGCGGGGTGTGCGGGCCCGGTGTATTATAAA
>NZ_JBKYMO010001081.1:0-758 GCF_047302915.1 Massilia sp. CT11-108
GGGTGGCAAGGCGAGCCGGCCGGCGGCATCGGGCTGCCCAAGGCGCTCCGCCAATGCCTGCTGCACGTCGTCCAGCAGGCCGCGCAGCGCAGCGCGGATCGCATCGTCCATCGCCGTCTCATCCGTCGCGGTCTTCGTCGTCAGGCAGCCGCGCGTCACCTCGTCGTCGTCGACGGCCGTCACCATATCGATGGCCAGGCGCAGATAGCGCCGCAGCGCTTCCTCGGCCGTGGGCGCGGCCAGCGCTTCGCGCAGGCTGTCCAGGTAGCGCATGCGGTAACGCCCAAAGACGCGCAGGAACAGCGCCTGCTTGTCGCCGTACGCGTGGTACAGCGAACCGCGCAGGACACCGGTCGCCTGCGCGACGTCCTGCATGGACGTGGCGCCGAAACCGCGCCGCCAGAACAGCAGCAGCGCGCGGTCGAGCACCTCGTCTTCATCGAATTGTTTTGTGCCTGCCATGACCCGATTATCGGCATCCTTGACAGCCCTGTCAAGTTTGACTAACCTGTCAAACATGAGCCACCCACAAGGATCCAGCATGGACACCACCCTCGACCGCGCCGCGGCCACACGCGCCATCCTCGCCGGCCTGTGCGCCAGCCTGGTCGGCATCGGCCTCGCACGCTTCGCCTACACGCCCCTGATTCCGCCGCTGATCGAGGCGCACTGGTTCGCCGCGCAGGACGTCGTGTTCCTCGGCGCGGTCGAGGGTGGTGTCCATGCTGGATCCTTGTGGGTGGCTCATGTTTGACAGG
>NZ_JBKYMO010001082.1:0-757 GCF_047302915.1 Massilia sp. CT11-108
TGTTTACGTGACTGGTCCGCGCGCATGGCGCCGGTCCTGCGCGTGCCTGGCCCTGCGCCGCAACGACGAGGCGCGGGCTGCCTACGAACACGTGCTTGCCAAGCGTGCGGACGACCCGGCGGCGCTCGTCGGCCTGGGCCGGCTCGCCATCGTCGAGGGCCATGCGGACGCCGCCCACGGCTACGCCGACCGCGTGCTGGCCCGCGATCCGCGCAACGTCGACGCGCTGATGTTCAAGGCCGACCTCGTGCGCGCGGGCGAGCGGCCCGAGGACGCGCTGGTGCTGTACGACCGCGTGCTGGCCGTCAGCCCGCAACACCGCACGGCCCACGTGGAAAAAGCCTATCTCGCCATCGGCCTGCGCAAGCCGCAGATGGCGCAGGCCGAGCTGGACCTGGCCGCGAAGGGCGCGCCCGGCAGCCTGCTCGTCGCGTACACGCAGGCGCTGCTCGACTATACGACCGACAAGCCCGACGCCGCGCGCGACGTGCTGTACAAGGTGCTCAAGGCCGTGCCGGACCACATGCCCAGCGTGCTGCTGGCCGGCGCCGTCGACCTGAAGCTCGGGTCGAACTACCAGGCGGAGCAGCATTTCCGCCGCTACCTGGAACGCAATCCGGCCAACGTCTACGCGCGCAAGATGCTGGCGCAGGCGCTGATCGGCTCCGGCCACGGGGACGAGGCGCGCACCGTGCTGGAGCCCGTGCTCGATGCCCGCCAGGCCGATGCCGAAGTGCTGGCGCTGGCCGCCGACGCC
>NZ_JBKYMO010001083.1:0-754 GCF_047302915.1 Massilia sp. CT11-108
GCGCGGCGGCGTCCGACGACTGGTACGTGAAGGCGACCGCCGCGCCGTCGCGGGCGAGACGCTCCACGATGGCCGCGCCGATGCCGCGCGATCCGCCGGTGACGAAGGCGACTTTGTCTTTCAGGTTCGTGTTTGCCATGATGCTCTCCATTCGGTTGGGGTGGTTGATGTCTGCAGTATCATTCCAACTCCCGGTTCAAACTAGCCGGTCAAAAAGCACAAGACTTTCAACCCTTAGTTAAAGGTCGGCCATGGAGCATCTGGATTCCTTTATCTACAGCGCCGAGGACGGCGGCTTTTCGGCGGCTGCGCGGCGCCTCGGGCTCACGCCGGCCGGCGTCAGCAAGAACGTGGCCCGGCTCGAGGCGAACCTGGGCGTGCGCCTGTTCCGGCGCAGCACGCGCAAGTTGAGTCTGACGGAGGAGGGCGAGCAGTTGTTGCGCGAGGTGGCCGAACCCTGGCACCGCATCCAGGACGCGATGGCCGTCGTGCGCCAGGGCGCCAACCGCGCTGCGGGGCCGCTGAAGGTGGCGATGGCGCCGGCCGTCGGACGCATGCATTTCGTGCCGATGCTGGCGGAATTCCGCCGCCGCTATCCCGATGTGCTGCCCGACCTGCACTTCGATAACCGCCAGGTCGACCTGATCGCGGAAGGGTTCGACGTCGCGATCGGCGGCGGTGTCGAGCTGCCGCAGGGCGTCGTCGCGCGCGAGCACGATGCGCACCCGGACGACCTGGCCGCGCGCGATGCCAT
>NZ_JBKYMO010001084.1:0-753 GCF_047302915.1 Massilia sp. CT11-108
GCGTGGCCACGTCCGTGCCGGGCAAATACTGGATGAAGACCGCCGCCGACGACGGCTTGACCGTGGCCGCCAGCGGATCGTTGTTCGGCAGGACGATCTGCACGTTCGCGTAGGCCACGCCGTCGATGCGCGACAGGACCTCCGACAGCTGTTGCGAGACACCGTAGATGAAGCGCACGCGCTCCTCGGTGGGCGTGGAGATCAGGCCGTCCTTCTTGAACATGTCGCCCAGGTTCTGGAAGCGCTGGTGCGGCAGCCCGTGCGCGCGCAGCACGTCCATCGCGCGGGCGAACTGGTCGCCGTCGATGTCGACGTTCCAGGTCTTGCCGCCGTCGTCGGACTGCTTCGAGGCATCGACCTGGGCCTCGAGCAGCACCGCCAGCATCTCGTTGGCGTCGCGCTCGGGCAGGTGCGCGAACAGCTGCTTGCTGCAACCGCTCAGCAGCAGGGCCGTCACGGACGCCAGCGCGCACGCCTTCAGCAGGTTCACATGGTTTGCCATATCACTGGTTCTTCATCAAAGTCTGCACCGACGTCTTGACGCCCTGGGCCACCATCTGGCCGCCGTACATCTTGCACGCCATCTGCGCCGCCTCGAACTGGATCTTCGTGGTGGCGCCAACGAGTTCCTGCTGCGACATGTAGGGCGCCTCGGCGGCAAACCGGTCGATCCGCCCGCCGAATTCGGCGAAGGCATGGTCCTGGCGCGTGACGGCCTCGGTCATCGCCGACGGCCCGTGCGCGCGCCAGGAC
>NZ_JBKYMO010001085.1:0-752 GCF_047302915.1 Massilia sp. CT11-108
GCACGCCTCGGCCATCGCTTCCAGCGTCACCAGCGGCAGCACGGGTTTGCGGGCGCCGTCGCGCCCGAGATGGTCGAAGGCTTGACTGCCTGCGGCAACGGCTTCGCGGCGTATCCGGAAGCCTTCGCGGATGCGCCGTTTGTGGCCGGTGCGCACAGCGACATCCTGCCGCATGCGCGCGAATTCGCGGTGCTGGGCGTGGCCGCGCTGGCGGCGGGCCGCGCGGTGCCGGCCGACGAGGCGCAGCCGCTCTACCTGCGCAACAAGGTCGCGTACACGAGCGCGGAACGCCAGGCCATCAACGCGGCCAGGGCGGACGGGCGATGACCGACGCCGCGCACCAGGAACTGCGCCCGATGGTCGTGGGCGACGTCGACGAGGTGCATGCCCTCGAATGCAGCGTGTTTCCGCATCCGTGGAGCCGGGCGAATTTCATGGACTCGCTCGCGAGCGGCTACGATGCGTGGGTGCTGCGCGAGCCGGCGGGCGCGCTGGCCGGGTATTTCCTGCTGATGTACGCGCTGGACGAAGCGCACCTGCTCGACGTGGCCGTCGCGGCGCCGCTGCACGGACGCGGCGTCGGGCGCTACCTGCTGGACCGCATCGCGGCCAGGTCGCGGGCAGAGCGCATGGCGTCGATCCTGCTCGAGGTGCGGCCGTCCAACACGCGCGCACTCGAGGTGTACCGGCGCTACGGCTATGAAGAGATCGGCCGCCGCAAGGGCTATTATCCCGCGCACGAAGGGCGGCGC
>NZ_JBKYMO010001086.1:0-747 GCF_047302915.1 Massilia sp. CT11-108
GCTGACCAGGGGACGGCCCGGCCGCCGTTCACGCGCCAGACCAACGGGCCGTGCTCGTGGCGCCGGCGCGCTTGCGCCAATGTCTCGTCGAGACCCTGCTCAGCCAGTCCTCGTCCTGAGAACCATTGCCCGAGGTTGATGGGCAATCCCCTGGCTTCCGCCTGCGCCAGCAGCTGTGCGAGTTGTTCCCAGCCGTTCCTTCCCGGGGCGTCGAGCGCAAGCACGCAGTGCGGACGCTCGCCGAGGATGCGACCGACCAGGCCCGTCAGCGTCAGGCCCGGCCCGCACTCGACGAACACATGTGCGCCTGCCGCGTACACCGCCTCGATCTGATCCGTGAAGCGGACCGGTTCGGAGATATGTCGCGCCAGCAGCGAGCGCATCTGGTCGGGTTCGGGCGGATAGGGGGCCGCGGTCAGGTTGGCATAGACTGGCACGCGGGGCGGCGCGAAAGCGACCGGGTTCAATTCATCGGCCAGGGCAGCTCCGGCCACCGCCATCTGCGGGCAATGGAATGCCGTGCTCACGGCGATCCGCCTGGTGCGCATGCCCTGCTGGACCAGGACCGGCAGCGCCGCCTCGATCGACTCCGGCGTACCGGCAATGATGGTCTGGTCGGGCGCATTCAGGTTGGCCACCGTGACTTGCAGACCGTGGCGGGCGATGGCCTCGTTCGCCCGGTCGCCATCCACGTCGAGGGCCGCCATGGCGCCGGCCGGCGCGATCACGCGTGAGGCCTTGCTGCAC
>NZ_JBKYMO010001087.1:0-747 GCF_047302915.1 Massilia sp. CT11-108
TTGGTCGGCAGGGTCTGATGTGTATATGTGACAGCGACCTGCCCGCGCAGGAAATCCAGCGCGGGCTCGCCCAGCGCCACCTCGATCGTATCGTCTCCCCAGCCGTTCCAGCGTCGCATTGGTTCTTTTCTCCGTACACGGTGTTCATCCTGCGGCTATACTGCCTTGCGTCATCACGACAGTATTGCGGATTCATGCCAAGCGCTTGTTCGAACATGCCAGCCACGCCGCCCCGGGTCACCGCGGCCTACCTGCAGCCGCTGCTGGAGACGGCCGCCGCGCGCGGTATCGACGCGGCCGCGCTGGCATCAAGCGCCGGTCTCGCCGCCATCGCATCGGACCCGCTGCCGGCCGCCGACTACATCGCCCTGCTGGACGCGGGCAGCCGCCTCGCGGGCGATCCGCATTTCGGCCTGCACGTGGGCGAGCGCGTGCGGCCCGGCACGTACAGCGTGTACGGCCTCGTGCTGCTGGCCTGCCGCGACATCGGCCAGGCGCTGGATCAGACGCAACGCTACGAACAGCTGGCACACGACCTCGGACGCTCGCGCCTGGAGCCGCGCGGCGCGCTCGCCCGCTACACGTGGACGAGCCGCTATCCGCATGCGAGCCGGCACCTGGCGGAAAGCGTGTTCGCGGGCATCCGCACATTCGGGTCGTGGCTCGCGGGACGTCCGCTCGCGCCCCGCGGCGCCCCGCGCGCGCGGCCGAGGTCGTGTGGCCGCTGTTGGTTGCGTTGGGTGTGGT
>NZ_JBKYMO010001088.1:0-745 GCF_047302915.1 Massilia sp. CT11-108
ACTGGCTCGCCTGCGGCCTGCCCGTGCTGCGCGCGACGAGCGACCTCGATCTGCTCGTGCGCCTGCCGCGCCGGCCGTCCGCCGGGTTGATCGAGGCACTGTGCGCGCTGCAGGACGGCCAGCCGTGCCGGCTCGACATCCAGGTCGACACGGGCACCGGCGGCTTTGCCCTCACGGAATATGCGCGCGGCGGCCGCGTGCTGCTGAAGACGGACGCGGGTCCCCGCCTCGTCGACGATCCCTGGGCGGCCGCATGAGCGTACTGTTCACCTTCCCCGGCCAGGGCGCGCAAAAGGCCGGCATGCTGCATGCGCTGCCTGTGCACGCCGAGACTGACCGCACGCTGGCCGAGGCCACACAGGCATTGGGCCGCGACATCCTCGCGCAGGACAGCGCCGACGCACTGCGCTCCACGGTCGCCGTCCAGTTATCGCTGCTGGTGGCGGGCGTCGCGATGGCGCGCGTGCTGGCGGCGCTCGGCGCGGCACCGCAAATGGTGGCCGGTTTGTCGATCGGCGCCTGGCCCGCGGCCGTCGTCGCCGGCGTGCTGGATTTTAGCGATGCGGTACGTCTCGTCGAACTGCGCGCCCGGCTGATGGAAGACGCGTACCCGCGCGGCTACGGCATGACGGCGATCGGCGGGCTCACGCGCCAGCAGCTGGAACCGCTGCTCGCGCAGGCACACGGGCCAGTCTACCTGGCGAACCTGAACGCGCCGCGGCAACTCGTCGTCTCGGGCGCGCTG
>NZ_JBKYMO010001089.1:0-743 GCF_047302915.1 Massilia sp. CT11-108
TACGACCAGATCGACGCGGCTCCGGAAGAAAAAGCACGCGGCATCACCATCAACACCGCGCACGTCGAGTACGAAACGGCCAACCGCCACTACGCACACGTCGACTGCCCGGGCCACGCCGACTACATCAAGAACATGATCACCGGCGCAGCGCAGATGGACGGCGCGATCCTGGTGTGCTCCGCTGCTGACGGCCCGATGCCGCAGACCCGCGAACACATCCTGCTGGCTCGCCAGGTGGGTGTTCCGTACATCATCGTGTTCCTGAACAAGTGCGACCTGGTCGACGACGCGGAACTGCTGGAACTGGTCGAAATGGAAGTGCGCGAGCTGCTCTCGAAGTACGAGTTCCCGGGCGACGACCTGCCGATCATCAAGGGTTCGGCTCGTATGGCGCTGGAAGGCCAGCAGGGCGAAATGGGCGAAGACTGCATCATCCGCCTGGCTGAAGCCCTGGACACCTACATCCCGACCCCGGAACGTGCTGTTGACGGCGCCTTCCTGATGCCGGTGGAAGACGTGTTCTCGATCTCGGGCCGCGGTACCGTGGTGACCGGTCGTGTCGAGCGCGGCATCATCAAGGTCGGCGAAGAGATCGAAATCGTCGGTATCGTCGATACGGTCAAGACGACCTGCACCGGCGTGGAAATGTTCCGCAAGCTGCTGGACCAGGGTCAAGCTGGCGACAACGTCGGCCTGCTGCTGCGCGGTACCAAGCGTGAAGACGTCCAGCGTGGCCAGGT
>NZ_JBKYMO010001090.1:0-741 GCF_047302915.1 Massilia sp. CT11-108
GACCTGGCCCCGCCACGCGGGCGGCACGTTCAAGGTCGCCTGCGGCGGCGGCGGCACGGGGATGCGGCAGCCGGCCAGCAGCGCGGCGCAGATGGCGAGCATGAGCCCCCGCTTCATCGAGCGTTCCCCGTGGACCCGGGCGTACGCGTGGGCGCGGGGGCGCCCACCCTACCGGCCTTCGTGTCGATGCTGGCCACCACCGACATCCCGGGCCGCAGCCGTGTGGCCAGTTCCTGGTTCGGGTCGATGCTGATGCGGACCGGAATCCGCTGGGCGATCTTGACGAAGTTACCCGTCGCATTGTCCGGCACGATCACGGAAAACTCGGACCCCGTGGCCGGGGAGATCTGCTCGACGTGGCCGCGCAGCTTCGCGTGATTCAGCGCGTCGACGGTGAACGTAACGGGCTGGCCCAGCCGGACGTCGGCCATCTGCGTCTCCTTCATGTTGGCCACGACCCACATCGTCTGCGGCACGAGCGCCGTCAGCTGGGCGCCCGCGTTGACGAACGCGCCGAGGCGCACGCTGACCTGCCCCAGCTGGCCGTCGCGCGGCGCGACGATGCGGGTATTGGACAGGTCGATCTCGGCCAGCCGCACGGCCGCCTCCGCGTTCGCGACCGCCGCGTCCAGCGACGCGCGGTTGACCTCCACGGTGCGCAGGTTCTGGCGCGAGATCTCCAGTGCCGCGCGTGCCTGCTCGGCCGCGGCGACGGTCTGCGCGCGGGTGGCGCGGGCGAGC
>NZ_JBKYMO010001091.1:0-739 GCF_047302915.1 Massilia sp. CT11-108
CAGTTGCGGCGCGGGGACGACCCCGTCGCTTCACTTCGACACGCTGGCGCCGGATGCGCCGTCCGCGCCGCAACTGGCGGCGTCCACCAGCGACGTGACGCGCGACACCACGCCGACCTTCACGGGCACGGCCGAGGCGGGCACTACCGTCACCTTGTACGACACCGACGGCACCACGCTGCTGGGCAGCACGGTCGCCACCAACGGCACCTGGTCGATCGATGCGGCGGCGCTGGGCGAAGGCGCGCATACCGTCACCGCCAGGGCGACCGACGCCGCGGGCAATGCCGGCGCGGTGTCCTCCGGTACCACCTTCACCGTCGACACGACGGCGCCGACCGTCACGATCGGCAGCGATGCGAGCGCACTGAAGGTGGGCGAGACCGCCACCATCACATTCACGTTCAGCGAAGACCCGGGCGCAAGTTTCGCCTGGGACGGCACGCAGGGCGACCTCGTCGTCAGCGGCGGCACGCTGTCCGCCGTCAGCGGCACGGGCCCGGTGCGTACCGCGACCTTCACGCCGGACGCGCACGTGAACGGCGGTACGGCCAGCATCACGATCGCGGCCGGCACCTACGCCGACCGGGCCGGCAACGACGGCGCGGCGGGATCGCTCCCGGCGCTGCACTTCGACACGCTGGCGCCGGCCGCATCGTCGGCGCCGGTGCTGGACGCCGCCAGCGACACGGGCGTATCGAACAGCGACGGCATCACGGCCACCACCACGCCGACCTTC
>NZ_JBKYMO010001092.1:0-739 GCF_047302915.1 Massilia sp. CT11-108
GTCGTGCTGCGCACGGTTGCGCGCACCTTGGGCGACGCCGACCGCGACGCGCTGTTCGCCCGCATCGGCGCCGACCTGTCGCGCCATCTCGACGACGCCTCGTACCTCGCGGTGCGCGTGGCGCCGCAGGACGTCGACGCCGCGACCCGGGCATTCCGCGCCGTGTGCGAGGAACACCGCTGGCAGCTCAATCCCATGGTGACCGCCGATCCCGACGCGGAAGCGGGCAGCTGCGTGTGCGAGTGGGACCACGGGATCGTGGCCGGCGGCCTGCCGCTGCTGCTGGACGCGCTCGAACGCGCCATCGGTGCGCTCAAGGGCGGCGCCGGCGAGAGCGGGGAAGACGGCGCCGCGGAAGAGGACGAGGAAGAGTACGAGGAAGAGGAAGAGGAAGAGGAGGAGTACGAGGACGAGGAAGAGGACGAGGAAGAGGAAGAGGGCGGGGAAGAGCGCGAGGAAGACGCGGCGCACGCGGCGTACGACGACGGCGCCGACTGGGGGGCGCCATGAACGACGCCATCGCCTTCCTCGATGCGCTGGGCGGGGCGCTCGACGCCGCCGAAACGGTGGTCCGGCACGGCAAGGTGGTCGAAGCCGTCGGGACGCTGCTGAAGGTCGGCGGCATCGACGTCATGCTGGGCGAACTGTGCGAGCTGCGCGACGCGCGCGGCACGCTGCTGCAGCGCGCCGAGGTGGTCGGTTTCACCCGCCAGTTCGCGCTGCTCGCGCCGTTCGGCGA
>NZ_JBKYMO010001093.1:0-699 GCF_047302915.1 Massilia sp. CT11-108
CGGCGTAAAACCGTCGGCCAGCAGCGCGCGCAGCGGCACGGCGCCGACCGGCCCCAGGCCGTCGCGATAGGCCCACGCGCTGGCCAATCCACCCGGAAACAGCGCGACCGTGCTCGACGTATTCGCCTGCACCGGAGGCACACCCGCCGCGATCAGCGCCGGCAGGCTGACGAACGAACCACCGCCCGCCAGCGCATTCATCGCACCGGCCACCACGCCTGCCCCGAACGTAAGAAACATTGTATCCATGTCACGATGGTAGTCGGCGCGGTGCGCTCCCGCAATCCGGCAATTCCGGCGTCACACTTCGGCTGGGGCGAAGGCACAGTCACGCCCGCCATGCCTGCTTGTCAGCATTCCCCTCTGCATTGGCAATGCGTCAAAATCGCGTAGCGAATCGAAAACTCCTTTCGCAACAATGTGTTAGCGATCACTCAAGCAAGTGTTGTTTTCCCCTCGCATCCGCCATATTCCCCGGCAAAAAGCTTGCGGTACGGCAACTTCATCTGACATGATCAGCACCGATGCGGCCGCAGATACCGCAAACACGAAACCTACCCGAACATCGACGGAGCGCCGCGTGCCCCGACTACGCCCCCTGCAAACCTATTCCCCGCTGCTCGTGGCCGTGGCCGCGTCGGGCGTCATCGTCCCGCTGGCCGGCTGGCAGTGGCATGGCTATGTATCTTAAAAACATAA
>NZ_JBKYMO010001094.1:0-732 GCF_047302915.1 Massilia sp. CT11-108
GGACGTTGGGGGGGGGGGGGGGGCGCGGGGGGGGGGGGGGCGGCGGGGCGCGGGGACGCCGCGGCGCCGGCGGCGCCGGGGCGCGGCCGCCGGGGCGCGGGGGCCCGCGGCCGGCGGCCCGTACAGTCCGCGCAGCAGGCCCGCGACCCCGCGCACGCCGACGCTGCGCCCGTTGATCGTGATGGTCTTGTCGGTGGCCGATGCGTAGCGCAGCGGGAACCGCCGCACGACCACGGTATCGCCCTTGACCTGGACACGGTCGATCAGGCGCGCGACGTCGCTGACCAGGTCGACCAGCTGCGGCGGCCCCGATACGACGGCCGTGCGCGATACGTCGTCGTAGCGCACCGGGAAGCGCGGATCCTCGATCTGCAACCGGGCCAGGGCCTGGCGCAAGTCGCCCGTGCCCGCATGCTGCAGGCCCAGCGTGGCGGTGCGCGCCTCGTTGGCGCCGTAGATGCGCAGCACGGCCCCGTTGTAGTACCAGAGCACGCCGAACGAGGCGACCATCTTGTCGAGGAATTGCTGCGGTGAGCTGTTGAAGCGGCCGGTGACGTTTCCCTCGACCTGCGGCGAGATCCAGGTCATCACGTGCTGGCTGGCGCCGAAGTCGCGCAGCACGTCCTTGAGGTCCTTGCGGTCGGCGACGTATTCGAAACGGTTGCTCTGCCAGGGGATGCGCTCGGCGTGGGCGGGCGCGGACGCGGTCATGGCCGCGACGGCGGCCGCGGC
>NZ_JBKYMO010001095.1:0-732 GCF_047302915.1 Massilia sp. CT11-108
GCGCGTGGCCGCTGCGGCCCGCGCGCTGCAGCAGCCGCGCGATGCCCTTGGCGCTACCCACCTGCAGCACGCGCTCGACGGGTAAAAAGTCGACGCCCAGGTCCAGGCTTGCCGTGCACACGACGGCTTTCAGGTCGCCGCGCTTGAGGCCCGTCTCGACCCATTCGCGCACCTCGCGGTCGAGCGAGCCGTGGTGCAGCGCGACGAGGCCGGCCCAATCCGGGCGCGCCTCGATGATGTTCTGGTACCACAGCTCCGATTGCGAACGCGTGTTCGTGAAGACCAGCGTCGCGGCGTGCCGCTCGATCTCGTCGATCACTGGCTGCAGCATCTGCAGGCCCAGGTGGCCCGCCCACGGAAAGCGCGCGACGCCCTGGGGCACGAGGCAGTCGACGACGATCTGTTTTTTCAGGTCGCCTTCGACGAGCACGCCCGCTTCCGGATCGCCCAGCAGCACGCCGCGCGCTTCCGCCAGGTTGCCCATCGTGGCCGACAGGCCCCACACGACGAGGCCCGGATTCCAGCGCCGCAGCCGCGCCAGCGCGAGCTGCACCTGCACGCCGCGCTTGCTGCCCATCAGCTCGTGCCACTCGTCTATGATGATCATGTCCAGGTGTTTGAACTGGGCGCGCGCGGCCGCGTGCGACAGCAGCAGCGACAGGCTTTCCGGCGTCGTGATCAGCGCACCGGGCAGCGCCTTGGACTGGCGCGCGCGCTCGGCCGCGCCCGTGT
>NZ_JBKYMO010001096.1:0-732 GCF_047302915.1 Massilia sp. CT11-108
GCGCGGACTTGCCGTCCGCCGCCGTCATGACCGTGCAGCCGCGCGATTGCAGCAGCGCGCAGGTCATCTCGCGCAGGTCGTCGTTGTCTTCCACCAGCAGCACGCGCCGGCGGCCCGACGTCGCCTTCGTCGACATCGACCTGCCCGACATCTCCGGCTACGAGGTCGCGCGGACGCTGGCGCGCCAGGGTGGCATCCGGCTCGTGGCCGTCACCGGCTACGGCCAGCCGGACGACGTGCGCCGGGCGCTGGCCGCCGGGTTCGACCTGCACCTGAAAAAGCCCGTGCGTCTGGACGAACTGGAGCGCGCGCTGGGCGAACCCGACCCGGTGCGCTGATCGTTCGCAATCATCGCGAACACAATGAAAATTTTCGCGCCGCCTGTTATCGCTATCTTCTTTATATCGTGAAGCGGGTAGGTGGCCGTTCAAATACCTTGATTTGGCGGGCGTACCACCATTTCGTTCGTCGTTGCCCCGGAATTCGTTAAATATTGTTAAACATGGCGGGCACGATTGAAATTCGATTGGCACTGATCGGATTGTCAAGTAATCTGGGGTTGCAGGGTGTGGGCAACCAAGACTCGACGACCATGGCCGACTCGACATTTGATGCAGCGACCGGAGCCCGCGACGACGAGGTCGTCGAAGCGGTATTGCGCGAACGCGCGGCGCACCTGCCCGCGCGCGACGGCGCGGCGGAGAGCGTCGTGCTGGCGCGGCTGGCGCAGGC
>NZ_JBKYMO010001097.1:0-731 GCF_047302915.1 Massilia sp. CT11-108
TTGTCCAACGCCGCCGCGCCCTTCCGGGCGCGGTTGTTCTATGCGGCCGCGCCCTCGGCCCAGATGATCTCGCGGGTAGCGGCGCCGACGAGCGCCGCGCCCAGCAGCAGAGCGCCCGCGGCGATGTAGAACGGCACCGTGAGGCCCCACGCGATCGTGAACCCGGCCAGCAGCGGCCCGACCAGCCAGCCCAGGTGCAGCGCACCGTTCAGCCACGACAGCGCGTGATTGCGCAGCGGGCCTTGCAGCCGGTCCGCGAGCATCGCGCGCACGATCGCGCTGTGACCCTCCAGCAGGCCGGTGCCGAAGCGGGCGACGAGGAACAGCGGATACGAGCGGCGCGCCAGCGCCCACGCCGTCAGCACGTGGCCGATGGCGGCGCCGACGGCCGTCACCAGCAGCAGCGGCCGGCGGCCGTAGCGGTCCGACAGCGACCCGAGCACGGCGGTGCCCAGCAGCAGGCCGATCGGGTTGACCATCAGCGCCAGCGCGAACAGCAGCTTGGGCGGCAGGCCGAGGAAGTGCGTCAGGCTGTCCGGCGCGCCGTTTACGAACAGCGGCGGCAGGATGGGATAAGGGAGCGACGCGCCGGTCGTGGACAACAGTCCGAGCAGGCAGGCGGTCGCGATCAGGAGGGCGTTCTTCATGGCGGACAGCCTAGCACGGCGCGCACCCCGACCGCATCAGGGACATTACCCAGGCGCGGCCGCGGCGACGGACAACCGCGCGAG
>NZ_JBKYMO010001098.1:0-728 GCF_047302915.1 Massilia sp. CT11-108
CAGCAGCACGCGCACGGCGCCCGACCGTTCGCGCACATGTTCGATCAGCGCCAGCAGCGCCGCCGGATCGGGCGGATCGGCCGCCAGCACGCGCAGCGGCCAGTCCATCGACGCGGCCAGCAGGTCGTCCTTGGTACGGAAATGTTCGTACAAGGTGGAGCGGCCCAGGTCCGCGCGCTCGGCCACCGCCGTCATCGCGACGGCGTCATAGCCCTCGGCCATCAGCAGTTCGATGAACGCCCCGACGGCCGCCTTGCGCGTGCGCTGCCGGCGCCGGTCCTGCACGACTTCTTCCATCGCATCTCCATGAGCGGACATAAGTGGACGAAAGTGGACGAAAACGGACATCCAAGCGGTTTTGTCCGCTAACGGACGGCACGGCCGCACCATCCGCCAACGCGACGCCCGCCGCTGGTCCAATATGGTTTTCCATCGAAAGGACCGCCATGATAGCAGCCGACAGCACGCCCCGTTCCATCCCGCCCGCCGCCTGGGCCCTCGCCGTCGCGGGTGCCGCGATGGTCGCCCTCCTCTTCCATCATCCGGTCGTCGCACACGGCACGGGCCACGCCGGCACGCTGGCCGCGCTCGTGCGCCTGGGCGACGGCGCCGCACGCGTGCACGGCGCGCTGTTCGTCGTCTGCGGCTTCCTGCTGTACGGTGTGATCGCGCTGGCGCTGATCGAACATGTGCGCGAACGGTCGGGCGCCGTGCGCGTGCTGCTGGAA
>NZ_JBKYMO010001099.1:0-725 GCF_047302915.1 Massilia sp. CT11-108
CGCGTCCGGGAAATGCCGGGCGATCACCGCCGGCGCGTCCGTCTTCAGCAGCGCCGCGTCGGCGCGGTCGAAGGGCGTCGGCGCCGACACGACGTACAGGCCGAAGCCGATGGCCGGCGCCTTCTCCAGCGCGGCGAGGTGCGCGAGCGCGCAGTCTTCGACGGTCAGGCGGCGGTGCAGGAATTCGTTCGCCTTCATGTTTTCGCCGGCAAGATGGTCGTGCGTGTCATCGTCTTCCGGGAAGAACCGTGCCGTCCTCAGCACGACCACGGGGAGACCGTGCTCCGCGTGGAACAGCCGCGCCAGCTCCTCGGCCGTGCGCTTGGTCACGCCATAGATGTTCCGGGGCTGCAGCGGTCCGCTCGTCTCGTCCAGCCAGGCGGCGGCGGGCGCGGTCTCGTCGCGGATGGCCTGCGTGATCATCAGCGACGTGGTCGACGTGGATATGAACCGGCTCGTTCCGTGGGCCGCCGCCGCTTCCAGCAGGTTGAGCGTCCCGGTGACGTTCACGTCGACGAACGCCTGGCGCGGATAGCGCGCGATGTCGGGCTTGTGCAGCGCGGCCGCGTGGATCACGGCGTCGAACCGGTAGCCGGCGAACAGGCGCCGGACAAGGGGCGTGTCGGCGACGCTGCCGACCACGTCGGTGTGCGGGCCGGGCGCCACGTCGAGGCCGAGCGGGACGTGGCCCGCCCGCCGCAGCAGCGGGGACAGGAATCGGCCAA
>NZ_JBKYMO010001100.1:0-725 GCF_047302915.1 Massilia sp. CT11-108
CGCTGGAGGTGGGCGGCATCGAGACCCTCGCCGCCGCATTCCTGCCGGACGTCGTGGCGCGCATGGCGGCCACCCACCCGGACATCGCCGTCCGCGTGACCGTGGCCCAGACGTCGACACTGCATGCGCAGGTGAAGGACGGCACGCTGGACGCCGCCCTCTTCTTCGGTACGCGCCCGCACGACGACGGCGTTCAATGCGGCGTGA
Organism: Massilia sp. CT11-108; assembly: GCF_047302915.1. Lineage (NCBI taxonomy): Bacteria > Pseudomonadati > Pseudomonadota > Betaproteobacteria > Burkholderiales > Oxalobacteraceae > Massilia > Massilia sp. CT11-108. The sequence continues at coordinate 208 of NZ_JBKYMO010001100.1, forward strand.
TCGCCCATGCGCCCCTCATGCTGATCGTGCCGCCCGGCCATCGGCTGGCGGCGCGTGCGAGCGCCGGCCACGACGACGTCGCACACGAGCGCTTTCTCGTGACGGCGCCGGGCTGCGCCTATCGCCGGATGTTCGAGGCGGCGTTCCGGTCGCGCGTGGACGGAGAACCCGTCATCGCCGGGCAGTCCGACAGCGTGGCGGCGATCGTCCGCATGGTCGAACGGGGCCTCGGTTGCGCCATCGTGCCGCGCATGGTGCCCGCGCTCGCGGACGCGCGCGTCGCGATCGTGCCCTGGCATGGCGAAGGCGCGACGGTGCCCGTCTCACTCGCCTGGCGCGCGCGTGCGTCGTCCGCGATGACCGCGTTACACGAGGCGGTGGCCGCCGTCGAGATGCAGCACTGAACCGGTGGCGTAGCCGTTGCGCATCAGGAAGCGGATGCCGTCGGCGATGTCGTCGGGCCGGCCGATGCGGCCCACGGGCAGCTTCTGCGCCATGGCGTCCAGCCGGGCCGGCGC
>NZ_JBKYMO010001101.1:0-723 GCF_047302915.1 Massilia sp. CT11-108
TCCGACGTACTGAATGCTGATCTTCAGCATGGGTTCCCGCCTGCGCGGGAACGACGGAGTCCGTCAATCGTCGTCGCTGAGAATCCGCAACGCCGGTCCCTCCAGATCGTCGAACTGCCCGCTGTCCGCCGCGCCGAAAAAGATCCACACTGCGAACGCAACGAGCATCACGCTCAGCGGCACCAGCAAATACAAGGCTTCCATTATGACTCCCTCCTCAGCCGTGCCGCGTTGAGCACCACGAGCGCCGAACTCGCGGCCATCCCCACGCCCGACAGCCACGGATTCAGCAGGCCGCTCGCCGCCGCCGGAATCGCCGCCACGTTGTACAGCATCGCCCACCCCAGGTTCTGGCGGATCACGCGCAAGGTGTCCGCCGCCGTGTCCAGCGCGGCCGCCAGCGGGCGCAGGCCCTCACCCAGCAGCACGCAGTCGGCGTGCAGCTGCGCCAGCTGCGCGCCCTGCCCCATCGCGAAACTCACATCGGCACCCGACAGCACGGCCGCATCGTTGATGCCGTCGCCGACCATCGCCACGACGGCGCCCTCGCGCTGCAGGCCGCGCACGACGGTCAGTTTATCTTCGGGTAACTGGTGGCCCAGCGCGTGCGCGATGCCGAGCTGCATGGCGACGTCCTGCGCGGCCTCGTCGTCGTCGCCGGACAGCAGCACGACCGTCTTGCCGGCCGCGCGCAGGCCCGCCCCCACGACGCGCGCCACCGGC
>NZ_JBKYMO010001102.1:0-722 GCF_047302915.1 Massilia sp. CT11-108
CTGCCGCCGTGCAGCACCGCCAGCTCGCGCACGAGGGCGAGACCGAGACCGAGGCCGCCCTGCGCGCGGTCGATGCCGACGGGGCCCTGCACGAGCGCCTCGAAGATCAGCGGCAGGGTCGTCGGTTCGATGCCGATGCCGGTGTCGCTCACCTCGAACACGGCGACGCCATCCTCGGCATGGCCGCGCACGGCGATCGCGCCGCCGGCCGGCGTGTACTTGATCGCGTTGTGCAGGAGGTTGTCGAACACCTGTTCGAGCCGGGTGGCATCGCCGTCGACCCACAGCGCCGGCACGGACACGGTCCACGCGTGCACGCCCGCGTCCACCACCTGCCGCGTCGCGCAGCAGTGCAGCAGCAGCGCGCCGGCGTCGATGGGCGTCTTTCTCAGTTCCACCTTGCCGGACAGGATGCGGCGCACGTCGAGCAGGTCGTCGACGATGCGGGTCAGGTGGCGCGTCTGGCGCCGCCCAATCTCGCGCGCGTGGGCCGTCATCTGCGCGTTCGCGGCCGGCATGTCGAGCACCTTCAGCGCGCCCGCGATGGCGGCCAGCGGATTGCGCAGTTCGTGGCCCAGCATGGCGAGGAAGTTGTCCTTGGCGGCGCTCTGCGTTTCGGCCAGGCGGCGCGCATCGCGTTCGCTCTGGAGCAGCGCTTCGCGTTCCGATTCGAGCGCCGCGCGCGCGCCGCGCCCCCCTGCCCCGGATAGCGCACTCTCAAA
>NZ_JBKYMO010001103.1:0-718 GCF_047302915.1 Massilia sp. CT11-108
GCCGTCGAGCCCGACTGGACGCCGCCGTCGGAAGCGCGCCGCTGGCTGTGCGGCATCGCCCAGCTGGCGACCGTGCCCGTGCTGATCACGCTGCGCATGGCCCAATGGCTGGCGCCGTTCTTCACGTACCACTTCTTCACGGGCGACCCGGGCGACTCCGTGGCGCGTGCCATCGCCGCGTCGATAGTCGTGTTCCTGCTCGCGACCCTGCTGGAATTCGTCTTCGCCATCGGGGGCAAGTGGCTCGTCGCGGGCCGCCTGAAACCCGGCGTGTATCCGCTGTGGGGCGCGACCTATTTCCGCTGGTGGCTCGCGGACCGCCTCGTCGAGGCGGCCCCGACCTATTTGCTGGCCGGCTCGTCGCTGTACGGCTGGTATTTGCGCCTGCTGGGCGCGAAGATCGGGCATGACGTCGTGATCGGCTCGCTGACGATCCGCGCGCCCGACCTGCTCGCCATCGGCGCCAACGTCAGCATCGGCAATGCCGTCAACTTCGAGAACGCGCGCGTGGAACGGGGCCGGTTGATCCTCGGCCGCATCGCGCTCGACGACGACGCCTGCGTGTCGTCGTACGCGATCCTGGAAGGCAATACGCAGGTGGGCCGGCGCGGCCACCTGGAGGGACAATCCGCGCTGCCGGATGGAGGGATTGTCCCCGCCGGCCGCGTCTGGAACGGCTCGCCCGCGCGCGACGCCGGCGCGTTCGACCCGTCGACCC
>NZ_JBKYMO010001104.1:0-717 GCF_047302915.1 Massilia sp. CT11-108
CGGCGAGCAGTTGCTGCAGGGCGTCGCGGGCGCGCGCGAGGCGACTCGTGAGCGTCCCGACGGGGATCTCGAGCACGTCGGCCGCTTCCTTGTACGGCAGGCCGTCGACAAGCACGAGGCCCACGACGAGCCGGTGTTCCCCGGACAGCAGGCTGATCGCCTTCTGCAGCGCGAGCCGCTGCTGGTGCGCCTGCGCGGTGTCGTCGCCCACGTGTTCGCCTTCCTCCTCGGGCGCGAATAACTCGGCGCGCCGCGTCCGGCTGCGCACTTCGTCGATCCACGCGTTCTTGATGATCCGGAACAGCCAGCTGTCGAGCCGCGTGCCCGGTTCCCACTGCTCGCTGCGGCCGAGCGCGCGCTCCATCGCGATCTGGACGAGGTCGTCCGCGTCTTCGCGATGATAGGTCAGCGCCCGCGCGAAGCGGCGCATGCGGGGCAGCAGGGCGGCGATGTCGTCGGCAAGCATGGTCTCTATGAGGTAAACGATCCGGGCGGGGATTTTCTTCCCGGCGCCGTTCGTTATTGGGATATCAGCCAATCATATATGATCCACTCATGAGTCCCTTCGTAAATATGCGTGCTCTTGTGGCCCTGGCGCTCCTGTGCGGCACGGTCTCCGCGCACGCGCAGTTGGGCCTGCCCTCGCTGCCGCTGCCCAGCCGCATCGGCCCGCTGGGGCTGGACGGTGTGCGCCGCCCGGTCGACCGGTTGCTCGAC
>NZ_JBKYMO010001105.1:0-717 GCF_047302915.1 Massilia sp. CT11-108
GCCGACGCGCTGCCGGGACGCGGCGGCATCCGCACGACCCTGCAGGCGCGCCTCGGCAGCGACCTGCCGGGCGTGCGCGACTACATGACCGCGTATCCGTACACGTGCTTCGAACAGCGCACGTCGCGCGCAGTGGCGCTGCAGGACGAGGCGATGTGGGAGAAGGTCGTCGCGACCTTGCCGTCGCACCTGGACGGCGATGGCCTCGTCAAGTATTTCGCGCCGATGGACCAGGGCAGCGACGTGCTCACGGCCTATGTGCTGTCCGTGACGCACGAAGCCGGATATGCGATCCCGGACGAGCTGCGCGGCCGCATGGAAGCGGGCCTCGCCGCGTTCGTCGAAGGGAAGATCGTGCGCGGCAGCGGCCGCGCGACGGGTGAACTGGCCGTGCGCAAGCTGGCGGCGCTGGAAGCGCTGTCGCGCGACACGCAGATTCAGCCGGCGCTGCTGGACTCGATCGAGGTGCGGCCGAATCTGTGGCCCACGTCCGCCGTCATCGACTGGTATTTGATCCTGAAACGCACGCCGGCACTGCCGCAGCGCGAGCAGCGCCTCGTGCAGGCCGGCCAGGTCCTGCGCGCGCGCCTGAACCTGCAGGGCACGACGATGGGCTTTTCGACGGAGCGCGCGGACGGCTGGTGGTGGCTCATGACGTCCGTCGACGTCAACGCCAACCGCCTGCTGCTGGCGACCCTGGACGATCCGGCGTGGAAG
>NZ_JBKYMO010001106.1:0-715 GCF_047302915.1 Massilia sp. CT11-108
GAACGCACCATCGGCAGGCGCGCGCGGCTGGAGACGGCCATCGACGCGGCGCTCACGGCGGTACTGGCCGACCAGCGCGGCGACGGCCACTGGGTCTACGAACTGGAAGCGGACGTCACCATCCCCGCCGAATACGTGTTGCTGGTGCACTATCTTGGCGAGACGCCGAATAGGGACCTGGAACGCAAGATCGGAACGTATCTGCGCCGCCGCCAGGGCGAGCATGGCGGGTGGCCGCTGTTCCACGGCGGCGCCTTCGACCCGAGCGCAAGCGTCAAGTCGTATTTCGCGCTGAAGATGACCGGCGATCCGCCCGACGCGCCGCACATGGCGCGGGCACGCACTGCGATCCGGGAGCACGGCGGTGCCGAGCGCAGCAATGTGTTCACGCGCATGCTGCTCGCGCTGTTCGGCGAGATGCCGTGGTCGGCGGTGCCCGTGATGCCGGTGGAGATCGCGCTGCTGCCGCGCTGGTCGCCGTTCCACCTGTCCAAGGTCTCGTACTGGACCCGCACCGTGCTGACGCCGCTGCTCGTGCTGGGCGCTCTGCGGCCGCGGGCGCGCAATCCCCTTGGTGTGGGCGTCGGCGAGTTGTTCCTCGCGCCGCCGGAGAACCTCGGGCTGGCGCCGCGCGCGCCGCACCAGGACCGCGTGTGGTTCGCGCTGTTCCGCACGCTGGAGTCGCGGACAGTGGGGTATAAAAAAAAACGAGCCC
>NZ_JBKYMO010001107.1:0-712 GCF_047302915.1 Massilia sp. CT11-108
CGGGCGGTCGTCCGCCCCGCCCCCGCGCCAGGGCGGACGCGTCGCCTCGGGTGTATTGAAAAACACGCCCGGGCCGCCCGCATCGAGCATGTCGACGTGCACGTCGGCCGTCGTCACGAGCCGCACGCGCCGGTACAGGCCGCCGTACAGCGTGTAGTCGCCACCGAGCGGCGCGACGTCCGGCTGGCGCGTGTTGTCGACGCGGACCAGCAGCACGTTGGCGCCGGCCCGCAGCTGGTCCGTGACGTCGAAGCGGAAGCGCGCGAAGCCGCCTTCGTGGCGGCCGATGCGCGTGCCGTTCAGCCAGACGTCCGTCGACAGTGCGGCGCCGTCGAATTCGAGATACGTGCGCCCTCCTTTGACGGCAGGCGCCGTGAGCGTGCGCCGGTACCAGCCCGCGCCGCGATAGGGATTCGGCGACGTGCCGTCGTCCGCGTTGAACGTGTGGGGCAGCGCGACGGCGGTCCAGCCAACCGGCGCGCCCTTGGCGAATTCCCAGCCGTCGTCCAGCGCGGTGACGGTACGGGGTGCCGCCTGGACGGAGGCGACACAGGAAAGGGCCAGGACGAGCACCCGGCAAATACGGATCATGGTAGCGTGCATCTAGGGCTCCAAAATGAAAAAAGGGCCCGCGAATGAACTGACCCCGTAAAGTTGGACGGTTAGTTTGCTAGGCAGCCAAGGCCTGAGTTCTGTATTGCACAGGACTCAG
>NZ_JBKYMO010001108.1:0-712 GCF_047302915.1 Massilia sp. CT11-108
GTGCCGCGCTCGCCGGCATCTGCGGCGGCTGCGGCACGACGGCCGCATCGCCCAGCTTCGCCCCTTTCAGCAGCAGGTCGCCCACTTCGATCACGCCGTCGTCGGCAAACGCGAGCGCGCGCTCCAGCACGTTTTCCAGCTCGCGCACATTGCCCGGGAACGCGTAGCCGCGCAGCGCGTCCAGCACGCCGGGCCCCAGTCGCGCCCCGCCCGGCCCGGCCAGGCGCGCGAGGATGGCATCGACCAGCAGCGGCAAATCGTCCAGCCGTTCGCGCAGCGGCGGCAGCGTCAATTCGATCACGTTCAGGCGGTAGAACAGGTCCTGGCGGAAGCTGCCGTTTTCCACGCACTGCGCGAGATCCTTGTGCGTGGCGCTGATGATGCGCACGTCGACCGGTTCCTCGACCGTGGCGCCGATCTTGCGCACGCGCCGCTCCTGGATCGCGCGCAGCAGTTTGACCTGCATCGCGAGCGGCAGGTCCGCCACCTCGTCGAGCATCAGCGTGCCGCCGTTGGCGGCCTGGAAGAAGCCGTCGCGCTCGTCGTTCGCGCCCGTGAACGCGCCCTTGCGGTAGCCGAAGAACTCGGCCTCCATCAGCGCCTCGGGGATCGCGCCGCAGTTCACGGCGACGAACGGCTTGCCCGCGCGCGCGCTCTGCGTGTGGATCTCGCGCGCGGCCAGTTCCTTGCCGCTGCCGGATTCGCCGTTGAT
>NZ_JBKYMO010001109.1:0-711 GCF_047302915.1 Massilia sp. CT11-108
ACTTGGCCGCTTCGCCGCGCGCCGCATCCCGTGCAGGGGGCGCGTCCTCCAGATTCGTGCGCGCTTCCTGCGCCTGCGCGCGCTGGCCGGCGGCGAGGCGGCTCGTGCCCTCGGCCTGGCGGCGCTCGTGCTGGCGTTCCTCCGTGTCCATCGCTTCCTTGAGCGCGGCCACCCGCTCGTCCAATAAAGCTTTCTTTTGTGGGAATTCCTTCCATTCGCGTTCCGCGTCTTCCAGTTTCAGGCGCGCCTCCAGCGCATTGCGGGCCGCCTCGATGGCGCCGCGTGCGTACAGCCGCGCCACCACGTCTCCCTTGAGCACGGGCTGTCCCTCGGCGATGTAGATGTTGGCCAGTTCGCCGTCGATGGGCGCATACAGGCGGCGCACCTCGGATGCCGGTACCAGCGTGCCCGGCGCCATCACGAGCACATCCGCGCGGCCGAAGAACGACCACGCCAGGCCGACCAGCACCAGCGCCACCATCACGTAGATGGCCAGGTGCGTGAAGCGCGCCGGCGTGGCCGTCAGGATGCCGATGCCCTCGTCGCCGTGGTCTTCCAGCGCGCCGATCAGCGGGCGCAGGGGTTTGTCACTCGTTGCCATCGCCGCCTCCTGTCAGGGCCAGCTTGCGCAGGTCGCTGGCCGCCTGCGCATACGTGTCGCGGAAGGCCGGGACGTACGCCGAGATCGTCGCGAACGCGCGCTGGTGCGCC
>NZ_JBKYMO010001110.1:0-710 GCF_047302915.1 Massilia sp. CT11-108
CTCGCGAGCAGGCCGCGCGCTGCACGGCACCACCGGCGAGCCGCTGGGCGCCGTCGTCGCGATGAAGGACGTGACGGAACTGGATGCGTCGCGCGCACGCCTGGCCGAAAGCGGCGAATGGCTGCGCACCATCGCCGACAACGTGCCGGCGCTGATCGCCTACGTCGACACCGACCTGCGCTACCGCTTCGCCAACGAACGCTATCGCGAATGGTTCGGCGTGAAGACGACCGACATGATCGGCAGGACCGTGCTCGACGCGATGGGCGAGGGGTTCTACGCGTCGCGCCGCGAAGCGCTGGAGCGCTGCCTGGCCGGGCACGCGTCGCACCTGGAGATCGAGGAACAGCGCCGCGGCCGCACGCGCGTGATCAGCTCGACCTATCTGCCGCACATCCGCGACGGCATCGTGCAGGGCATCTACGTGCTGTCGACCGATGCGACCTCCGCGCGCGAATACGAGCGCCAGCTGCACGCGCTCGCCCATTCCGACCACCTGACCGGCCTGCCGAACCGGCGCAGCTACGAGGAGCGCTTCGCGCAGGCCATCGCGCGCGCGCGCCGCGGCGCCACGCCGCTGGCGCTGGCCTACCTCGACGTCGACCACTTCAAGCAGATCAACGACAGCCTCGGCCACGCGGTGGGCGACGCCGTGCTGCGCGAGCTCGCGCGCCGTCTCGGCGCCACGGTGCGCGCCACCGCCACGGTGG
>NZ_JBKYMO010001111.1:0-706 GCF_047302915.1 Massilia sp. CT11-108
CCACCTGCTGCAGCCGCTGCGGCTGGGGTATGGCGCGGCGCCGTGGGCCGTCAGGCTGTCGTTCCCGCAGAGCGTGGCGACCGCCTCCGCGCGCGAGCTGGTCCGCCACGCCGTGGTCGCAGCCCTGTTGTGCGCAGCGCTCGCGGCGGCGGTGCTGGTCGCCGTGCTGCATCGCCTGACGCGGCCGTTGCGCAGCCTGGGGACCGCGACGTCGCCGGAACTGCCGCGTACCTGCGCCATCACGTCCTGGATCTTCGCGACGAAGCGGTTGAAGCCGTCGGAGATCGTTGCCAGCTCGTCGTTGCCGCCGACTTCCAGGCGGCGCGTGAGGTCGGCCTCGCCGCCGGCCAGCGCCGTCACGTCCGCGCTGGCCTGGTCGCCGCTGCGCAGCTGGCTGATGCCGAATTCCTGGCTGTCGATGGCGTTGCCGTCCCCGTCGAACCGGCGGCCGAAAATACCATTGCCGTCGCCGTCCGCGCCCTGCCACGCGACGAGGAAGGAACCGTCGGACAGGGCCGCGACGTCGGCATCGTCATGCCCGCCGCCCGATGCCACGTTGGCCTGCGTGACGGCGCCCACGGCATGGCCGGCGGCATCGAAGCGCTGGAAGAAGATGTCGCTGTTCGCGAAGCCCCACGGGTCGTTGACATAGCTGTCCCACGCGACGACGAAGCCGCCGCCCGCGAGCGCCGCCACGTGCGGCAGC
>NZ_JBKYMO010001112.1:0-705 GCF_047302915.1 Massilia sp. CT11-108
ACCCGCTACAGCTTCGGCGTGGACGGGGCCGGCGCGGCCCGTGGGCCGGCGTGATCAACAACGGTCCCGACGGCGCACTGCTCGTCGGCGGCAAGCGCAGCATCCAGCGCGTACGCGGCACCACGGTGGAAGACATCCCCCTGCCGCCGGGCCCGGACGGCAAACCGCGCGACTACCGCCTCATCGGCCTGCTGGACGACGGCAAGGTGTTGTGGACGGGATCCCTCGAGACGGGCCTGATCGGCTGGCGCGACGGGCGCTGGCTGCCGCGCGCCGCCTTCAACCTGCCATCCAAGATCTTCCAGTCCGCGACCGACGGCGCGGGTACCCTGTGGCTGGCCACCGGTGACGGCAAGCTGGTGCACTACCTCGACGGCAGGCTGACGAATTACGACCTCGGTCCCGTGGGCCAGGCGAGCGCACTGTTCACGGGCGAACACCTGGTCGTCAGCGGCTCCGGCGGCACGGCCGTGCTGCGCGACCGCACGCTGCGCCTGCTGCGCACCCGGGATCCGGGCGTGCTGCGCAACCTGTCCGGCATCGTGGTCACGCCGGACGGCGACCGCTGGATGAACGGCGTCGCGGGCCTCGTGCACGTGCGCGCCGCGGACTGGCGCCAGGCCATGCGCGACCCGGACCAGGCACTCCCCCACGAATTGTTCGACGCGCTGGACGGCTATCCGGGCCGCGCCGCGATGGAAAACC
>NZ_JBKYMO010001113.1:0-702 GCF_047302915.1 Massilia sp. CT11-108
TGACGAGCTTGTCCGTGTTGCCCCAGTTGTCGGTCGCCACGCCCGTGACCAGGTTCACCGCCACGCCCTTGCCGGTGGGTGCCGGGCCGCGGTAGTCGTCCGAGTAATTGGCGCGGTCGCGGCCGTCGCCGCCGTCCAGCGTGTCGTTGCCGCTGTTCCCGGTCAGCATGTCCGAACCGCCGGCACCCGCGATGCTGTCGTTGCCTTCTTCGCCCCACAGGTAGTTATCCTGCGCGTCGCCCGTGATGACGTCGGCGAAGCGGGAGCCGGTCACCTCTTCGATGCCGACGAGCTTGTCCGTATTACCCCAGTTGTCGATGGCGACACCCGTTGCGAGATTGACCGTCACGCCCTTGCCGGTAAGTCCGGTAACGGGGTACTCGTAGTTGTAGTTGACGCGGTCGTGGTCGGCGCCGCCGTCGAGCGTGTCGTTGCCGGCGCCGCCCGTCAGCTGGTCGAACCCGGCGCCGCCCGCCATGCTGTCGGCACCGTTGCCGCCGTCGAGCCAGTCGTTGCCGGCATCGCCGGAGATCGTGTCGTTGCCGTCGTCGCCGTTCAGGCTGTTGTCGGCCGCGTTGCCGGTCAGGACGTCGCCGTAGCGCGAGCCGGACACGTCCTCGATGCCGACGAGCTTGTCCGTGTTGCCCCAGTTGTCGGTCGCGCTACCGGTCGCCAGGTTGACGATGACGCCCTTGCCCGTCG
>NZ_JBKYMO010001114.1:0-702 GCF_047302915.1 Massilia sp. CT11-108
TCGCGGACTACCGCGCGCTGACGGCGCGGGCCGAAGCGCTGGCCGCGCGCATCCCGGCGCCGCTGCGCGACGCGTATTTCGAACTGGTGTTGTACCCGGTGCGGTCGAGCGCGAACCTGAACACGCGCATACTGAAACTGGACCTCGCGGCGGAATACGCGCGCCAGCAGCGGCCGTCCAGCAACCTGTATGCGCGCCAGGCAAAGGCGGCGCACGCGGCGCTCGTCGCCGACGCGGCCGCGTACAACGGCCTCGCAGGCGGCAAGTGGCGCGGCATCATGGACATCGCGCCGCGCCGCCTGCCCGTGTTCGCGGAGCCCGGGTATCCGACGTGGAGCGTATCGGCCCGGCGCGGCTGCGGCATCGTCTACCCGGCACCGTTTGCCGTCGACGGCAAACGGCTCGTGCTGCGCCGCGGCCAGCCCGCCACGCGCACCGTGACCCTGGTGAGCTATGGCGGACAGGATGCGCGCTGGTCCGTGCGGGCCGGGGCCCGCGCCGTGCAGGCGGATCTGAATGGCGGTATGCTCGATGCCGCGCACGGCCACGAGCAGCGCATTACGCTGCGCTACGACGGCGGCGCCGACCCGGCCCTGTCGCTGCAATGCGGAGAGCAGGCCGTGAACGTGCGCTTCGGGGAAGGCGGCATCGTCGTGCTGCGCGCCGGCAGGTACGACATCGGCGCCACCCCGCCGCACTTCC
>NZ_JBKYMO010001115.1:0-615 GCF_047302915.1 Massilia sp. CT11-108
GCTCCACGCCGCGCTGGAGCGGTGGCGTCCGCCCGCGGTGCGCTTCGACGCCGAGGCGCTGGGGCAGCTTGCCGATGCCGTGCGCCTCACCTTGCGTCCGATCCCGCGCCTGCTGCTGGGCGCCGTGGAATTGCACGAAGGGGAATTCGTCGCGTTCAGTTCCGAGCGGGCGCCGGGCGACGGCGGCATCTCGCTCGACGCCGTGCTGGCGTCCGCCGCCGTCCCGTGGCTGTTCCGCGCGCACGAGATGGCCGGACTCGACGAGACGACGCTCGCCCCGCGTCCACTGACCTTGTGGGACGGGCTGTTCTCGCAGAATCCGCCGATCCGCAACTTCCTGTCCGGCGTGGCGGACGACGACAGAAAGCCGGACGCCATCTGGGTCGTGCAGATCAATCCCAGCCAGGCCAGGCTAGCTGCGGACGGACCGCATATCGCCCTCAACGGCGGCGAGATCTGGGACGTGCGCAATGCGCTGGGCGGCAATCTGGCCATGAACCAGGAACTGGGTTTCGTCGATGCGATCAACCGCCGCATGGAAAGCGGCCGCTGCGCCGCCGCGCTGTGGGACCATGGCGCGGCGCAGGCACGGCGCTACCTGGCCCCTGTCTGAAT
>NZ_JBKYMO010001116.1:0-695 GCF_047302915.1 Massilia sp. CT11-108
AGCCAGATATTCCCTTCGCGATCCTCGAACATGACCATCGGTGCGCCGGTGACGAGGCCCGACGGCGCGCGCTCGCGGGGATCGATGCGCTGGCGCCACGTGTCGACGCGCGCCAGCGCCGCCGGACCCAGGCGGCACAGGCCGTCGCAGCCGGCATGCCACAGGTTGCCGTCGCGGTCGAAGATGGCGTCGAACGAGTACGACGTCATCCACCAGTCGCGTGGCCGCGGCGGCGTGGCGAGGCGCTCCGGCAGGCGCGTCATGCGGTCCAGGTACCACAGCCACAGGCGCCCGTCGCGGTCGGCGATGACGTTGAAGTGCTGGCCCGCGAGGCCCGTGGCGACGAACCGGTCGACGCCGGGATCGCGGTAGTACAGGGCGTTCTCGGTGTTCACCCACAGCCGGCCGGACGGGTCGCGGCGCACGCCTTCGGACGTGCCCGCGAGGCCCCAGTCCGCGCCGATCTTGCGCCAGCGCGCGCCTTCGAGCATGAACAGGCCCTTGCCGGTCGCGGCCCAGGTGCGCCCACGCTCGTCCGCCACGACGGAATACACGATGGAGGGCTCGAGGCCGTCCGCCTCGGCATAATGGCGCAGGCGGCCGCCGCGATACACCGACAGGCCGTTGAAGCGGTACCCGATCCACAGCGACCCGTCGGGAAACGCGCGCACCGTCGCGATCACGTTCGACAGCAG
>NZ_JBKYMO010001117.1:0-690 GCF_047302915.1 Massilia sp. CT11-108
AGCCTGCAGCGCGCGCACGCGCGGCGCGAGCGCGGCGGCGTCGACGTCGCGCACCTTGTAATAGACGTACAGGTCGATCATGTGCGTCAAACGTCGAGTGCGTCGAGGGCGTACGGCAGCGGCAGGAAATCCAGCTTCGTGCCGCCGGCGGAGCCGTGGCGCACCTCGCCGTCCAGCGCCGCGAGCTTGATCTCGACGAGGACATCGGCCCCGCCGGCGCCGTTCGGCGCCGCGTTGACGATCATGCCGGACGGCTGGTCCGGGTCGGCGACGGAATACACTTCGTCGCCCGGACGCGCGGCCGCATTGGCGAGCGTGGCCAGCGCCATGCGGCGTTTCAGCTTGCCGAGATACTGGCTGCGGGCGACGATTTCCTGGCCCGGATAGCAGCCCTTCTTGAAATTGACGCCGCCGAGCAGTTCGTAGTTGACCATCTGCGGCACGAACTGTTCCTGCGTGCCGGGGCCGATCTGCGGCACGCCGGCGTGGATGGCCGCCAGTTGCCAGGCCGCGTTGCCGCCCAGCGCGAGCGTGTCCTTCCATGCGGCCAGCGCGGCGATCGCGCTGTCAGGCGTCGTCAGCCACAGGTAGCGCGGCTGGCCGAATGCGTCCGTCAGGCGGATCACGGTGCCGGCCTCGCCGTCGACTTTCGCGTACGGTGCGTCGGGCAGGGTGCCGGCACGGGCACGG
>NZ_JBKYMO010001118.1:0-684 GCF_047302915.1 Massilia sp. CT11-108
CGCAGCACCGTGCCGCTCGCCGGTCCGGTGCCCGTCGCCGTCCCGGACCTCCGCGCGGTGGCCTGGACGCGGCGCATGGACAGTCCCGAGGCGCAGCCCGGCTTAGACGATAGCGCCTGGGTGCAGGCGGACAACCGGCCGTCGGCCGCGCAGACGTGGACGTTGCCGGAGCGCGGCCAGCCCACGCTCGCGATGAGCGACTACGGTTTCCATCATGGCGACGTGTGGTACCGCGGCCGCTTCGACGCGAGCGATCCCGCCGCGAACCGGCTGGAACTCTTCTACGGCGGCGGTGGCGCGGGCATGCTGCAGGCGTGGGTCGACGGCCGCTTCCTGGGCCAGCACGAGCTGGACACGGGCCGCTCGTTCCCGGAGACGACGGACACCGTGCGCTTCGACCTCGGCAAGCTCGCGCCGGGGCCGCACGTCGTCGCGGTCATGGTCCGCAACGATTCGCACAACTGGGACCTGATGGCGGACGACGCGCACCGCGAGGCGCGCGGCCTGATCGCGGCGTCGCTGACGTCGAAAGGGGGGCGCCGGTTCGCCGTGCCGATCCGCTGGCGCATCCAGGGCAACCAGGGCGGCGAGGACATCGCCGACCGCGTGCGCGGCCCGTACAACGACGGTGGACTGTACGGCGAACGGGCGGGCTGGCACCTGCCGGGCGCGCCGGGGCAGGGG
>NZ_JBKYMO010001119.1:0-683 GCF_047302915.1 Massilia sp. CT11-108
CCCCTCGACCTCGCCGGCCGCAGCGCGATCCTCGTCGACGACGGCGTCGCCACGGGTTCCTCGATGCTGGCCGCCATCGAAGTCGCGCGCCGGCTGGGTCCGCGCGAGCTGGTGCTGGCGATCCCCGTCGCGCCGCCCGACACGGCGGCCGCGCTCGAGGCACGCGTCGACGAACTCGTCTGCCTGTCGACCCCGCCCCACTTCCGCGCCGTCGGCCAGTGGTACGACGCATTCGAACAGACCAGCGACGAGGAAGTGCAGGATTTGCTGGCCACCGCCTGGCATGACGAGGCGGCGGCCAGGGCCAGACCAACCGGAGGAGCCAATCATGAAAAACACGACGGACACAGGCTATGAAATCGCGAAGTGGATCGGCGGTGCCGCTGCCCACGGCGCCCATCGCGAATTCCTCGTGGCGGGGCATGCCGAGCTTGCGCACGAGCAGGACGTCGAGGGCGATGCCGAGCCGCTGTGCGATGGCGAACCCGACCGGGACGCCGCCGCGCGGCAGTGCCAGCACGATGGCGTCCGGATGCCGGGTATGGGCGGCGAGCCGCTGCGCCAGCAGCCGGCCCGCTTCGGTGCGATTCTTGAAATGACGGATGTCGGCCATGATGCGCACGCTTTCAGAGTCCTTCCCTGATCTCGAACCGGGCGCGGCGTGAGCGCGGTCGCGGGCGGCC
>NZ_JBKYMO010001120.1:0-682 GCF_047302915.1 Massilia sp. CT11-108
GCAGGGGCGCGAACCGGCCCACGCCGTAGTCCGGGACGGTGCCGTTGTCGATCAGCAGGTCGGGCAGCGACACGAGCGCGTGCAGCGCGGGCGACACCCACCACGCGCGGTGCTCGAACAGCGGCGGGAGGTCGTGCGCCAGCGTGCGCCGGCTCACTTCCCGCACGCGACCCGTATTGTCGACGAGGTAGGTCACCTGGTCCGACGCGGGCGAACCGTCGAACTGGCGCCGGCCGTACACGAAGCTCACGAGCATCCCGTCGGGGACTTGCGCGGCATCCTGACGACGCAGGGCCAGGTACGGTTCGTCAAGGGCGAAACCCTGTGGACGTTCAGCCACGACCGCATGCAGTACCGCGGCGTCGATCCCCGCGACCGCACGGACCAGGGCACCTTCGGCGCGGGCGGCCCGGGCACGCCCGAACGCTTCGACACGGTGCCGGACGCCCTCGGCGACCGGCAGGGTCTCCAGTGGATGTACGACGCCCACAACCTGTACCGCGTCGAGCAACCGGGCATGCGCCTGCGCCACGTCCTGCGCGTGGATGGCCGGGAACAGGTGGGCGGCGTCGCCGTGCTCGGGCAGCACATGCTCGTCCTCACCAACCGCCGCGTCGCGATCCTCGCCCCGGCGACCGCGGCACCCGTCTCCGCGACCGACGTGCGCCTGCCGCTCCCGTAC
>NZ_JBKYMO010001121.1:0-678 GCF_047302915.1 Massilia sp. CT11-108
GCCTGCGCGCGCGCTACGTCGTCGGCACGGACGGCGGGCGCAGCACGGTACGCCATCTGCTCGGCATCGGCTTCCCCGGCAAGACGCTGGGCGTGCGGGCGCTGGTGGCGGACGTCGCCTTGACCGGACTTGCGCGCGACGCCTGGCATCGCTTCAACGGGGACGACATGGCGCGCCGGCTCGAGGTGTGTCCGCTCGCGGGAACGGACCTGTTCCAGGTCCAGGCACCGGTTCCGCCGGAGGGCGACGTCGACCTGTCGGCGCAGGCTCTCGATGCGTTGGTCAGGGACCGGACCGGCCGCGACGACGTGCACGTGGCCAGCGTGTCCTGGGCCTCGGCGTACACGATGAACGCGCGCCTGGCCGACCGCTATCGCGTGGGACGCGTCTTCCTTGCCGGCGACGCCGCCCACACGCATCCGCCCACGGGCGGGCAGGGATTGAACACCAGCGTGCAGGATGCATACAACCTCGGCTGGAAGCTGGCGGCCGTGCTCGCGGGCGCGCCGGACGATCTGCTGGATACGTACGAGGCGGAGCGCCGCCCCCTCGCCGCCGCGATGCTGCAGCTGTCCACGGCGCTGCTGGACGCCGCGCGCCGCGGCGGGGAAATGCGCCGCGGGCGCGAAACGCGGCAGCTCGACCTGGCGTACCCCGATTCGCCCCTGGCGTTTGCGC
>NZ_JBKYMO010001122.1:0-677 GCF_047302915.1 Massilia sp. CT11-108
TCGACGGGCACCCGCGTGGCGCAGCTGGAGCAGGAAGTGGCCGCGCTGCGCAGCGAAGTCGACGAACTCAAGGCGCAGTTCGCGGCGTTTCGCCAGCAGTTCGAGTAGTGCTCGCGGGCGCGGGCTCGTCTGCACCCGCGTCGAATTGCACGAGGGCGTCGTCCGGCCAGCCCGTGTCGCCGATCGGCACCATCATGTTCCAGCCCTGCGTTTCCAGCGTGCGCGACCGTTCGCCGTCGCGCAGCACCGCACGCCCGCCCGGCCGCGGCGCCAGCGTGCCGTAGTTGAAATCCTTCTTGGCGCACCAGTCCGACGTCAGCATCAGCGTGTTGATGGCAGCCTTCGCCATGAACGGCATCTGGTCCTTGACGATGGCGATGGTGACGCGGCACTCCAGGCGCAGGTCGCCGAGCCGGCGGACGTTGTCCGGCAGGCCTGCCGTGCGCACCTCCGGATGTCCCGTGTACAAACCGTTCTTCTGGTTCAGGATGAACGTGGCGTCGGCATCGTAGGCGGCCTGGTTGCGGCCGACCGTGAGCAGGCCGACGGCATCGATGGGGACGTCTTCCTGGAAGCTCCCGTCGTCGCTCGCGAGCCGCAGCCGCAGGCCCAAGCCCGCCTTACCCGGCCCCCCATACGCGCACACGACTAAAACCCAATAACACCGCCGACGAATA
>NZ_JBKYMO010001123.1:0-676 GCF_047302915.1 Massilia sp. CT11-108
GGCCAAGGGCGCGTTCCACGACGCCACGTTGTCCTGGGGCGCGGCCGTGACGACGAGGATCGCGCACGGCGCCTCGCGCATGATGCGGCGGGTGGCCTCGACGCCATCCAGCACCGGCATGGCGAGGTCCATCAGCACGAGGTCGGGCGGCAGGTCGCGGCACAGGCGCACGGCGTCGGCGCCCGTGCGCGCCACCCACGCGACCTGGTGCTCGCCGCCGATCGCCAGTGCGCGGCGCAGTGCTTCGGAAGCGGTGGCACTGTCGTTGGCGATGCCTATCCTCATGGCGTCCTGTCTCCGTGGGCGCCGCCGACCAGGTCGCGCACGGCATCCAGCAACGTGGCGTCGTGGAACGCGCCCTTGGCCAGATAATAATCGGCACCGGCCTCCAGGCCGCGCGCGCGATCTTCCGGACGGTCCTTGTACGACACGATCATCACCGGCAGGCGCGCCAGGCGCGGGTCGCGCCGGATGCGTTCCGTGAGGCCGATGCCGTCCAGGCGCGGCATGTCGATGTCCGTGATCACGAGGTCGTAGTCGGTCCCGCGCAACTGGTTCCAGCCGTCCAGGCCATCCAGCGCCACGTCCACGTGGTAGCCGCGCGCGGCCAGCAGCTTGCGCTGCATCTCGCGCACCGTGAGCGAATCGTCCACCACGAGCACCCTTCGGGCGCGGC
>NZ_JBKYMO010001124.1:0-673 GCF_047302915.1 Massilia sp. CT11-108
GTCCCTTGCCGGCCAGGCCCGTGAACAGCCTGGTCGCATCCAGCGGCGTGGACCTGGCGAGAGTCGACACGCCGTTCCGCGTCGCCAGCGACGGCGCTTTCACGGCCGCCTTCGGCAACGTCGACGTCACCGCGGGCACCGGCACCGTCAAATGCGAGGACCTGCAATGAGTGGCTTGCGCCGGCTGGCCGCGCCCGACATCACGGTGCGCCCGCTTCGAGGGCAAGGGCCGGCTGCAGGCTTACCTGGCGCGCTGCTCGACGCCGCAACACCATAACCATAACAAAGGAGATTCCATGGCAGCTTCCCCCAACCCGTCCGTGCCCGTGAGCGCGGCATCGTCCGCGGGCGCGACCAACACCGGCCCGCTCGTCATCGTGACGATCCTGTTCTTCATGTGGGGCCTGCTCACGTCGCTGAACGACGTGCTGATCCCGCACCTGAAGGCGATCTACACGCTGAACTACCTGCAGGCGATGCTCGTTCAGTTCTGCTTCTTCGGCGCCTATTTCATCGTGTCGCTGCCGGCCGGCGCGCTGATCCGCCGCATCGGCTACCAGAAAGGCGCCGTCACGGGCCTGTTGATCGCGGCCGGGGGCTGCGCGCTGTTCTATCCGGCCGCGCAGGGCGGCTACGGCCTGTTCCTGTTCGCGTTCTTCGTGCTGGCGGCCGG
>NZ_JBKYMO010001125.1:0-672 GCF_047302915.1 Massilia sp. CT11-108
CGGGTGGCCTCATCAACATGAGCTACCAGCTCGACTTCGCCATCCACAACACGCAGTGGATCACCGGCCACTTCCACCTGATCTTCGCGGGCGCCATCGTCATCATGTACTTCGCCGTCGCGTACGACCTGTGGCCGCACCTGACGGGCCGCACACTCGTCCAGGGCGGCATGATGAAGGCGCAGCTGTGGCTGTGGTTCGTCGGCATGATCATCCTGACGTTCCCGTGGCACGTCGTCGGCGTGATGGGCATGCCGCGCCGCATGGCCTATTTCGACTACACCAACCCGGAGATCGCGCCGCAGGCAATCACCGTGATCCTCAGCGCCATCGGCGGTTTGCTGCTCGTGATCTCGGGCGTGCTGTTTTTGCTCGTCCTGCTGCGCGGCCATCGCGGCAGCCTCGTCGAGCTGCCCGAGTTCCGCTTCAGCCAGCCGGTGCACGCCGTCGCGCGCGTGCCGGTCGCCCTGAACAGCTACGCGCTGTGGCTCGCGCTGATGATCGGCCTGTCGCTCGTCAACTACGGCTACCCGATCGCGCAGCTGATCGCGCTGAAGCAGACGTCCGTGCCCGCCGTCCCGATCGGAGGTACGCCATGAACGAGCCCCTGTTTTCGACGAAGAACCGCTGGTTCACGATCAGCGTCGCGGCCGTCGTGATCATCGCCGCCGC
>NZ_JBKYMO010001126.1:0-672 GCF_047302915.1 Massilia sp. CT11-108
GTCGCCCACTGCGCCCGCGCCGCGCAGGCCGACCTGGTGGCCGATCGGCTGGCCGAACGCATCGCCCGTTTTTGCACCGGCCCCGCGCTCGAACACGCCGGCGGGCGCTGGGAGGTCGTGGTCGAACTCGATCCGGCCATCCTGCCTGGCACCCGCCTGCACCTGGTGCTTTCGGACGGCACGCTATCGCTTCGCTTCGACACCCGCGACACCGGGGCCCGCCAGCTAATCTGTGACAACGGCGCCGCATTGCGCAGCCGTCTGGAAGCGCGCCTCGGCGCGCATATCGCGGTCCATGTCACCGTCCACCTGGAAGTGATCTGAGGAAGCCCATGCAAACCACAACGGCAACGACCCCGCTGGCGGACAGCCTGCGCCGCTACACGCCGGCGCTGGCCAGCCTGGCACGCGCCCTGTACGACGCCCGCGGCGCGCTGCATGGCACCGTGCGGGCCGTGCCCGAGCGACCGCCGCGTGCCGGCAAGACCGCGCAGTTGACCGTCGCTTGCGACCAGGGCGAGCTGCACGTCCACGTCGACGCCGGCGCCGCCTTCGAGGCGATCGCCCTCGAACCGGAGGCGGCGTGCCGCGCCGCCGTGGCCAGCCTGTACCTGGCCGGCCCGCTGGCGGCGCTGGCGCGCCATGGCGCCACGCGGCCGGCGGTACGGGACG
>NZ_JBKYMO010001127.1:0-668 GCF_047302915.1 Massilia sp. CT11-108
AAGACTGCGACCTTACTGTCAACCAGCGTCAAAAATCACTTGAACTCCAGGAGGCGTCCATATAAGCACTTCCCTAGTGCTTCAACTATTCCTTGAGATGCGGCGCCAGCGGAAGATGTTCGGCGATTCTGCAGGTTGGATCGCGGATTGGCTGGAAAAACGCTTTGAAGAGGAAAAGCGCGTTGTCTCCGATTTGGATAAGAAGAAATTGCCGGAATTAAAACACATGCTTCTTCGGCTTGATTCTGAAATCGTGACGCGCGAAAAATGGATGGAAGTGCTCAAGCCATTTTCGATGCTAATACCCGCCGTACTGATTATCGTGGCATCGGATTTTCTAAAGCTGCCCCAAGAATTTGGGGGTGTGATTAAGCTAATGGGCGGGGCGTTGGTATCGGGGTTTGCGATTGGAGCAATATCAATATCGACAGGTATCGTCAAGCTGCGCCGATTGTCATCAACCTTGCATTACGCCGTCAATGCTGCCGACCAGGAGAAAAAATCTGAGATACGCAAGATTTCGCGAAAACGAGACGTGCGATAACTATTTAGAAAAGAAAACGGCCCAGTTCATCGAACTGGGCCGTTGAATTGGTGGTGATAGGTGGACTTGAACCACCGACCCTAGCATTATGAATGCTATGCTCTAACCAACTGAGCTATATCAC
>NZ_JBKYMO010001128.1:0-668 GCF_047302915.1 Massilia sp. CT11-108
CCGCGCTGCTGGCGCCCGGCGGCGCCGCATCGCGGTAACGCAGCATCCAGCCGCCGCACGTGGTGCCGCTCGCATCGTCCGAATACGACACCGGCTGTTGCGGACGCAGCGCCGCAAGCAGGGGGCCGAACCACGGGTTCGCGGTAAAACTGCCCTCGACGGCAAGCGGGCCCGCGGCGCCCAGCGCGTCGAGGCAGTAATCCGTCATCAGCACGCAGTACAGCGTCGCGAGCGCATAGCGTTCCTGCGCGTCCGCGGGCGGCGGGCCTTCGATGCTGCCGCTGCGGCCCGCGAACGGACCACCGGTCGCGGCGAAGCACGGCAGCGCCAGCGTGCCTTGCGCGACGAGGCGCTCGATCGTATCGAGGCCGCAGGGCGCCGGTGTGGCACCCGCCAGTTCGCCGAATTCGCGACCGCCCATGAAGCGCATGCACGCGACGGGCCGGCCCAGCGCGTTCGTGTTGGCGAGCATGTCGTCTTGCTCGCGCAGCCCGTCCAGCGCCGTGCCGAAGGCCGCGGCGATCATCCACGTGCCCGTCGACAGCACGGTGCCTTCGGCGCGGCCGAGGTAGCGCAGCAGCGACGCATTGCTGTCGTGGATGCCGCACAGGACCTGGCAGTCCGCCGGCAGCCACGTGGCGGCCGCGACCTCGGACCGCAGCGTGCCC
>NZ_JBKYMO010001129.1:0-662 GCF_047302915.1 Massilia sp. CT11-108
CCCGGCGGCCGCCCGCCTGTTCGATCCGCTCGTACTTCGTCGCGTAGGAAAAGCGCACGTGCTGCTTCGGCGCGGCGAACCCGAAGTCGTCGCCCGGCACGAGCGCGACCAGCGCGTCGCGCAGCACGGCCATGCCGAACGCGCTGCTGTCGTGCGCCAGCGCGTGGTTCACCTGCGTGATGTCGGCGTACACGTAGAACGCGCCGTCCGGCAGCACGGGCACCTGGAACCCGAGGTCGCGCAGCGCGGGCACGAGGAAGTCGCGGCGGCGGCGGAATTCCCGGCGGCGCTCCTCGAAGATGGCGATCGCGTCGTCGTGGAAGGCGGCCAGCGCCGCGTGCTGGGCGATGGCGGGCGCGCAGATGAACAGGTTCTGCGCCAGTTTTTCGACGGCCGGCACGAGCGATTCCGGCAGCACGAGCCAGCCCAGGCGCCAGCCCGTCATGCTGAAGTATTTCGAGAAGCTGTTGACGGTAATGACGTCGTCGCCGAAGGTCAGGGCGCTCGTCGCGCGGTCGCCTTCATTCTCACCGTAATAGAGACCCTGGTAGATCTCGTCGACGATGGAGAATCCGCCGCGCGCGCGGACGGCCGCGACGACGTCGCGCGTCTGCTCCGGCGTCATCGACGTGCCGGTCGGGTTCGACGGCGACGCGACGATC
>NZ_JBKYMO010001130.1:0-656 GCF_047302915.1 Massilia sp. CT11-108
TTTCGTGGCCCGCGTCTTATTTTAAAAAGACCCTGGTCCGCGACCCAGTGGACGGGCGAGGGCGGGGACGCGCCCGACCTGTCCCTGCCGGCCGGCCAGGACGACCTGATCGCGGCCGTGGCCGCGGCCAATCCGCGGACGGTGGTGGTACTGGAGACGGGCGGTCCCGTCGCCATGCCGTGGCTGTCGAATGTGGCCGCGGTGCTGGAAGCGTGGTATCCGGGCACGAGCGGCGGCGAGGCCATCGCGGGCATCCTGTTCGGCGAGGCCAACCCGTCCGGCCACCTGCCGGCCACGTTCCCGGCATCGACGGCGCAACTGCCGCGTCCCGTGCTGGACGGTTATCTTGACGGGAACGAGCGCCGCTTCGACGTCGACTACCACGAAGGCGCGGCCGTCGGCTACAAATGGTTCGACCTGAAAGGCCTGAAGCCGCTGTTCCCGTTCGGGCACGGCCTGTCCTACACGGACTTCACGCTGTCCGGCCTGAAGGCCACCGTCAGCGACGGCATCGTGACCGCGTCGTTCACCGTCGCGAACACGGGCAAGCGGGCAGGCAAGGAAGTGGCGCAGATCTACGTGGCGCCCGTGGGCGCGCGCTGGGAGGCGCCGAAGCGCCTGGGCGGCTTCGCGAAGTTGGACGTGCGGCCCGGCGC
>NZ_JBKYMO010001131.1:0-653 GCF_047302915.1 Massilia sp. CT11-108
GGTAGACGCGCATGGTTCAGGTCCATGTGCCGCGAGGTGTGGGGGTTCGAGTCCCTCCGTGGGCACCAAAAGCTACCCGGTCTTCGAGACCACCAGGATACTGGCGCAAAACGCCGCAATCTTTGCAAAAGGATTGCGGCGTTTTGCGTTTCAGCGTTCGTCCGCGACCGATACCGGATCCAGATGCGCCGCCAGGAACGCGCCGATGCGCCGCTCGTATTCCTCGCGCGCGTACGCATGCAGGTTCACGTGCGCGGCGCCCTCCACCACCCACAGCGCTTTCGGCTGCGCGGCGGCCTCGTACAACCGCTGCGTTTCGGCCAGGGTCGTGTGCAAATCGGCACTGCCGGACGCGATCAGCACCGGTGCCTTCACCTGTCCCACGAATTTGATCGGGTGCAGCGCATCCGGCTGGATGCCGAGGCGCAGCGGCAGCTGCCACAGCAGCAGCACGGACAGCGGCCCGCCCACCGGCCCCAGCCGCATGCGCAAGCGGTTGGCGACGGCTTCCTCGATCGTCGGATACATCGATTCCAGCACAACGGCATCGACGGGAGGGCAATCGCGGCACAGCACGAGCGACGCCGCGCCGAGCGACACGCCGATCACGCCGATGCGCTGCCCCGGCGCCCGCCGCCGCAACTCCTCGAGCG
>NZ_JBKYMO010001132.1:0-646 GCF_047302915.1 Massilia sp. CT11-108
CAGGTTGGCCGCTGAGGTGGTCGCCCAGGTCCTGTTCCGCGAGATGCTCGGCCAGCAGGTCGACGAAGGCGCGGATCTTCGTCGAGTTGCGCCGGCTCGCGGGATACAGCGCGTACAGCCCGACGTCCATCGGGCCCGGATTGACGCGGTAGCCGGGCAGCACCCGCACGAGCGTGCCCGCGCGCAGGTCGCGCTGCACGAGCCAGCGCGCGAGCATGGCGATGCCGAGGCCGCCCAGCGCCGCCTGGCGCAGCACTTCCGAATTATTGGCGTGAACGACGCCGCGCACCTCGACGTCTTCCGCGTCCGCTTTCGAATCATCGGCCTGCAGGCGCCACGTGCGGCGGCCCGCGCCGAACGCGAACTGCAGGCAGTCGTGCGCCGCGAGCGCGATCGGCGTCTCCGGCGCGCCATGCTCGGCGAGGTAGGCCGGGCTGGCGCACAGCACGCGGTCGTGGGCGGCGAGCTTGCGCGCGACGAGGTTCGATTGCGGATCGAGGCTGCCGATGCGGATGGCCACGTCGATCGCTTCGTCGACGAGGTTGGCGGGCGCGTCGTCCAGGCGCAGGTCGAGCGTCAGGCGCGGGTGGCGCGCGCGCAGCGCGGGCAGGATCGGTGCGACGTACAGCGTGCTGAAGGTGACGGG
>NZ_JBKYMO010001133.1:0-645 GCF_047302915.1 Massilia sp. CT11-108
GTTCCACACGCGTGGCCAGCGCGGCGTGCTCGGCGTCGAGGCGGAGGCCGAATTTGCCCGCCTGGACGCGGACCTGGCCGCGCGCCGCGTCGAACGTGCGGAACTGTTCGACGGCCGCGCCGCGCGCGATGTCGAGCAACAGTTGGTGGGTGCCGTGAACGCGGCACGCGAAGCCGTGAATACCTGCCAGGCCGCGAGCCTGCAGGCTGCGCAGGCGGAAACACGGGTGCGCGAGGCGCAGTCGCTGGCCGCGCGCCGCATCACCGACCTGCAGGGCGAGCTGGCCGATGCGGGCGAGCGGCTCGCACACTGGATCCAGGAATTCGACGGCAGCGACCCGGCGCTGGAAAGCGTGGCCAACGAACAGCAGCTCGCTGCCCTGCTCCAGGTCGGCGCGGGCTGGATCGCCCAGGAACGTGCGGCCCTGCAGGAACTGGACGCGGCCCTGCGCCAGGCGACGGCCGTGCTGGCCGAACGCCGTGCGCAGCGCGAACAGCACGAGCGGTTGCGCGAAGACGTGGCGCCGGCGCTGACAAACGTCGAACAGCCGGACGCGCCAGCCGGGGACGGCGCGCTCGCAATGGAACAAGCGACGGCGCAGGCAAAGGCGCAGGCAACCGCGCAGGCCCAGGACGCCGACGCGGT
>NZ_JBKYMO010001134.1:0-644 GCF_047302915.1 Massilia sp. CT11-108
TTCACGGCCTGCTCTCCGCATTGCAGCGACAGGGCCGGGTCGGCGCCGCCTCCGATCTGGCGGCCAGTGCGCCGCTGCAGTATCGTTTCGCGACGGCGGGCGCCGGCGACATGCAGATCAGGCTCGTCGCCGTGCCCGAGCATCCGCTGACGGCGGCGCACCGCGTGCGCTTCGCCGTGAGCCTCGACGGCGGCGCGCCGGAAGTGGTCGACATCACGACCGTCGGCCGCAGCGAGCAATGGAAGGAAGACGTGCTGTCCAACATGGCGGTGCGCGCGTGGCGCGTGGGGCGCCTGGCGCCCGGCATGCATACGCTGGCGGTGCACGCGCTCGACCCCGGCGTCGTGCTCGACCGGATCGACGTCGTGCCGGACGGCGCGCCGGATTACTACGGCATGCCGCCGCTGGATTGAATGATGCTTGGAATTTTAGGCAAGACTTTCGGAAAATCGCCTATTCAATCGTACCCGTCCAGCATCTAGAATCATCTTCCTGGAGTGCCTAAAGTCTGGCACTCCGCACGCAGCAAGGAGGAACGATGTCGCAATCCACGCAACCCGTCTGGTTCATCGCCGACGCCACCACCGGCCTCGCCGCCGCGCTGGCGGAGGCCGTGCTGGCGTCCGGCCAGCATGCCGTCCTCG
>NZ_JBKYMO010001135.1:0-643 GCF_047302915.1 Massilia sp. CT11-108
CACACGGGCGCCGCATCCGGCCGCTCGAACACGGCGTCCAGCGCCGCGCGCAGGGCCGCCGCCTCGTCGACGGACACGCGGTGGAAGCGCACCGTGTCGCCCGGTTTCAGCTGGCCCATCTTCCACAGGTCGCTCGACACGATCACGGCGGGGCACACGAAGCCGCCCAGGCTCGGGCCGTCCGGGCCGAGGATCACGGGCATGTCGCCGGTGAAGTCGATCGAGCCGATGGCATAGGCGTTGTCGTGGATGTTCGACGGGTGCAGGCCCGCTTCGCCGCCGTCCGTGCGCGCCCAGCGCGGTTTCGGGCCGACGAGGCGCACGCCGGTGCGGCTGGAATTGAAGTGCACCTGCCAGTCCGTGCCGAAGAACGTCACGATGTCGTCGTCGGTGAAGAAGTCCGGTGCGCCGTGCGGGCCGTAGTGGACGGCGATGTCCCAGTGGTGCGCATAGGCCGGGATCGCGGCGGGTGCGAGTTCGCGCGTGAACGCCGGCACGGGCTTCAGCTTGAGCATGTCGCCCGCGCGCACGGCGCGGCCGCCGTGGCCGCCGAACTGGCCCAAGGTGAACGTGGCGCGGCTGCCGAGGTAGTCCGGCACGTCCAGGCCGCCCGCGAACGCGATGTACGCGCGCACGCCCGCGC
>NZ_JBKYMO010001136.1:0-642 GCF_047302915.1 Massilia sp. CT11-108
GTACTGCGTGGCGCTGGTGCGCCACGTGCCGCTTATCGGCGGCGCAGGCGGCGCGGCGGGGACGGCCTGCAGCTCGAACGCTTCCAGCAGCAGCGGGTCCGGGGCCGATTTCGACGGGCCGCCCAGGACCTGCGCGTCGACCGTCAGCTTGTGCGGTCCCAGCGCCGTCTTCGGGACGGGCGCGGTGCTCGTGAAATGCACCAGCACGTCCTGCACAGGACCGCCCGGCCACTCGGCCGTCAGCGGCGACAGGTTCGGCGGCCCATCGGGCGGGATCACCACCGACATCGCGTTCGATGTGGGCGAGCGGCCCGGCAGCAGGGCGCGGTCCGGGTCCGGATGTGCCCACGCGATGGCGCGGTACCACACTTTTTTCCAGGAGCCGTCCGGCTGGTCGGCGCCGGTCGCATCGGCCAGCGCGGCGGCATCGTCTTCCAGGCCGTGCACGGTCCAGCCCCCGCCGCCCGCTTCGATGGTGGCGACGGGCGGGCCCATGGTGTCCAGTTCCATCGCGGCCGCTTCGACCCGCGTGCGGAACAGCTGGTAGCGCGCGACGCGGGCGCCGGGCTGGCTCGCGAGGTCCACGTGCACCGCGAACTTCGGCGTCGCGGCCGGCTGGTCGACGCGGCGGATCTCCAGCCG
>NZ_JBKYMO010001137.1:0-638 GCF_047302915.1 Massilia sp. CT11-108
GCGCTCGCGCTGGCCCCGCGGGCCGACACCTGGTGCGCTCGCGGCGCGGCGCTGAAGAAATCGGGCGACCTTGCCGGCGCCCTGCACAGCTACGAACAGGCGCTGGCCGTGCGGCCCGACTACGCGCTGGCCGAACACTATCGGGCGAACACGCTGCGCGGACTGGGGCAGCACGACGCGGCCGTGGCGTCGTACCGGCGCGCGCTCGACCTGGGCGCGGATGCGGACGAGATCCGGTTTTCACTGGCGGCGCTGGGCGAGGCGGAGCAGCCGGATGCGGCGCCGGCCGACTACGTGAAACACCTGTTCGACCAATATGCCGGCCGGTTCGACCGCCACCTCGTCGACGTCCTCGGCTACCGCACGCCGGCGCTGCTGGACGCCCTGCTCCGCCCGCACCTGGCCGCGCCACCCGTGCAGGCGGCGCTGGACCTCGGCTGCGGCACGGGACTGTGCGCGACTTTCCTGCGGCCGCTGGCGCGGCACGTCACCGGCATCGACCTGTCGCAGCGCATGCTGGACAAGGCGGCGGAACTGGACCTGTACGATGACCTGGCCTGCGCCGACATCGCCGACTGGCTGGCGGAGCGCCCCGCCTCGTGCGACCTCGCCGTCGCGGCCGACGTGCTCGTGTACCT
>NZ_JBKYMO010001138.1:0-628 GCF_047302915.1 Massilia sp. CT11-108
CCGAACACCTGGGCGACGTGTTCGAACCCTTCTTCCGCTCCAACCCCACGCGCAACAACGTCGACGGCCACGGGCTCGGTCTCGCGATCGCCAAGCGGGTCGTGGAGACGCATGGCGGACGGATCTCGGCCGCCAACCGGGCCGAAGGCGGCTTGCGGGTCACGATCACGCTGCCGCGCGTGGTCTGATCAGCGCCCGTACCAATAGCGCGCGTGGTCGGTGCGGTAGCTGCGCCAGGCCACGTCCTCGCCGAAGTCCAGCACCAGCGCGCCCGCGTCGTCCGTCCTGAGTCGCTCGACCCCGAGCGCACCGTAACGCTCATACACCTCCAGCTTCGGGTGGTGGTAGCGATTGCGGTATCCGACCTGGAACACCGCGACTTCCGGCCGCACGGCCTGCAGGAAGGCCAGCGTGGACGACGTGCCGCTGCCGTGGTGCGGCGCCAGCAGGACGTCCGCGCGCAGGCGATCCGGGGCGCGCTCGACCAGCGCCGCTTCCTGCGCAGCCTCGATGTCGCCGGCCAGCAGCACCGTGCGCCGGCCGTTGCTGATACGGAGCGTGCAGCTGCGGGCATTCGTCTTCAGGTGCGCGTCATCGTAGCTGGCCGGCGTCGGATGCAGCATGTCGA
>NZ_JBKYMO010001139.1:0-628 GCF_047302915.1 Massilia sp. CT11-108
GCACGGAGGCGCCGGCCTCGCGCTGTCGCGGCCCCAGGTCAGCGCCCTCGTCAAGGCCACGCTGCTCGGTTCGGACGATCTCGTCGGCGCCTCCGTGCTGTGGGAGCCGAACGCGCTGGACGGCAGGGACGCCGAGTTCGCAGGCAAGGCGCCCGAGTACGACGACACCGGCCGCTACATGCCTTACTTCAGCCGCGGCCCGGGCGGCACGATCAACGTCGAACCGTCCGTCCCCTCGGCCGCGATCGACGTCTACAACGTGCCGCGCGACACCGGGCACGCCTATTTCAGCGAACCGTACGCGTATCCCGTCAACGGGCAGAAGGTCCTGATGACGACGCTGTCCGCGCCCATCCTCATCGACGGCCGCTTCCAGGGGATCGCCAGCGCGGACTTCATGCTGGCGCGGCTGGGCGCCATCCTGAAAGGGATCAAGACCATCGACGGCGGCCGCCTGGCGCTCGTCTCCAACGGCGGCGTGTACGCGAGCCATCCGGACGCAAGGCGCAACGGCGCGAGGGCGGACGACGTCCCGGCCGCGGGACTGGCGCACGTGCGCGCCGGCCGGGATTACGAATACCGCGACGGCGCCGGCACGATCCACCTGCTGCAGCCGCCGCGCCATACC
>NZ_JBKYMO010001140.1:0-620 GCF_047302915.1 Massilia sp. CT11-108
GGCCAGGCCCAGGCCCGTGCCGCGGCGCGTCGGCCACCTGTTCGAACGGGCGAAACAGGCGGCCGAGCTGTTGCGCGCTCATGCCGATGCCGGTGTCGGCCACCTCGAAGCGCAGCCGTACGCAGGCGTCGTCCCCGCTTGCCGCCGGCACGCGCGCCACCCGCAGCGAGACCGTCCCGCGATCGGTGAATTTCACCGCGTTGCCGAGCAGGTTGAGGAGCACCTGGCGCAGGCGGGTCTCGTCGATCGTCACGGCGGCCGGCACGTCGGGCGCGAGCGCGTACTCGAACGCCAGGCCCTTCTCCTCGGCCTTCACGCGCATGATGTCGACGACCACCTGCAGGAATGTGCCGAGGTGGGCCGCGGCCGGATACAGCACCATCCTGCCAGCCTCGACCCGCGCCAGGTCCAGGATGTCGTTGATGAGGGTGAGCAGGTGCTGGCCGCTTTCGTGGATGGTGGCGAGGCCGGTGGCCTGCCGGTCGTTCAACAGGTGCCTGTCGCGCTTGAGCAATTGCGCATAGCCGATGATGGCGTTGAGCGGGGTGCGCAATTCATGGCTCATCTGCGCGAGAAAATTGCTGCGCTGGCGCGCGAGGCCGACGGCCTCGGCCAGCGCC
>NZ_JBKYMO010001141.1:0-620 GCF_047302915.1 Massilia sp. CT11-108
TGCCCGCATCGACCGCGCGCCCCTTCTGCAGGACGTTGAGATCGTGCACGGCCTGCTGCAACACGTCCAGGCGCGGCGCAGGCCCTGCAGGAGCGGGCGCATACGCTGAACGACACGATCCGCATGTTCAGGCTGGAAACGGCTTGAAGCGCCTGGCGCCGCCAACTCGACGGCGCCGGTGGCACCAGCCAGATTTTCGGGAATCAAGACAGGACGGCCTTGGACTATGTCGTATCTATCCCGAATCGAATGCCAGGAGGTTGAATGAAGCGCCTTGTCGTCCTTGCCGGCATCCTCGCACTTGCGCCTCTGGGCGCGTTCGCGAGCGATCCGGCATTGTTCCAGCTGTCCGTGAAGGATGTCCCAGTGGACTTCATTCCGACCCGTATTGCGGGCGAGGAGTCCGAGCGCTACACGGTAACGTTTCCCCAGATTGCGCCTGAACCTGGAAAAGGTTTCACGATGGCGCAATGCGAGTTGCTGCGGTACTGACAAGCGCCTCGCTTCAGCGCGTCCGCAGGGCGCTCCTAATGATCGTCACGACGCATCAGCGCATCGATGCCGGCCACCGTGCCGGCCATCGCCAGCGCCGCGACGCCGGCGCCGGCCCACGTGGCGAT
>NZ_JBKYMO010001142.1:0-619 GCF_047302915.1 Massilia sp. CT11-108
GGCCCGCATCGGCACCGCGCCGCAACTGACTCGGGACGGCGCCGGCCAAGGCGCGCTCGCCGCATCGCTGCGCGACCTGCCCGTGTTCCGGGAAGGCCGGCCGCTGGACATGGACATGGCCGTGCGCGTCGCGCTCGTCAACCACCCGGGACTGCAGGCCACGTACTGGAACGTCGGCATCGCCCAGGCGGATCTCGCGCAGGCGGCCCGGCCCCGCAATCCCTCGTTCGACTTCACGCGGCTCGCCGGCGGCGGCGTCCTCGAGATCGAGCGCGGCATCACGTTCGACCTCGTCGGCCTCCTGACGACGCCGCTGGCCGCGCGCATGGAGACGCGCCGTTTCGAACAGGTGAAACGCGACGTGGGCGCGGCCATCGAACGCCATGCGCTCGAGACGCGCACGGCGTGGATCGAGGCGGTCTCCGCGCGGCAGACGCTGGAGTACGCGCGCCGCGTGCAGGCGTCCGCGGAAGCGGGCGCGGAACTCACGGGCCGCATGGCGAAGGCCGGCAACACGAACCAGCTCGAACTGGCGCGCGAACAGGTGTTCCTGGCCGAAGCGGCGCGCGACGCCGCACGCGCGGAGAAGCGCGCAACGAGCACGCGCGAGCGCCTCACG
>NZ_JBKYMO010001143.1:0-617 GCF_047302915.1 Massilia sp. CT11-108
CCGTGCGCGCGATGGCGCGCAGCGCGCGGTCGCCGGCCGGGTGGCCGTAGTAGTCGTTGTACTGCTTGAAGGCGTCGATGTCGAGCAGGGCCAGCGACAGCGGCCAGCCGTTGCGCTGGGCGCGCTGCCATTCCTGCGCGTACAGCTCGTCGAAGCGGCGCCGGTTCGCCAGTTCCGTCAGGCCGTCCACGTGCGCCAGGCGTTCCAGCATGCGGCGCTGGCGCACGAGCTGCAGGTGCAGCGCCACGCGCGCCATCACGACGGTGGCGTTGAACGGCTTGGCGATGTAGTCGGCGGCACCCAGCTTGAGGCCGTTCGCCTCGTCTTCCGGGCGGTCCAGGCCGGAGATGAAGATCACGGCGATCTGCTCCGTCTGCGGATCGGCGCGCAGCCGGCGCAGCACTTCGTAGCCGTCCAGGTCCGGCATCATCACGTCGAGCAGGATCAGGTCCGGCGCGTGGCGCGTGGCCCGTTCCAGCGCCTGTTCGCCGTTCTTCGCCAGCAGCACCGTGTATTCCGGCTTGAGCAGCTCGGCCAGTACCTGGCGGTTGATCACGTCGTCGTCGGCGATCAGGACTTTTTGCGGTTCCACGTTCACGATGCGGCCTCCACGCGGC
>NZ_JBKYMO010001144.1:0-613 GCF_047302915.1 Massilia sp. CT11-108
CGCGCGTGGTCGACGCCGTCGACAATGCCGGGCCGGTGGCTTCGCAGGCCTATGTGCTGGATACGGCGGCGCCGACGGTGACGATTACCAGCGACGTCGCCGCGCTCAAGGCCGGCGAGACCGCCACCGTCACGTTCACGTTCAGCGAAGACCCGGGCGCGAGCTTCACCTGGGACGGCACGCAGGGCGACGTCGTCGTCAGCGGCGGCACGCTGTCCGCCATCGGCGGTTCGGGCCTGGTGCGCACGGCGACCTTCACGCCGGACGCCAATACGGACGGCGGCACCGCCAGCATCACGATCGGCGCCGGCAGCTATGCCGACACGGCGGGCAACGTCGGCGGCGCGGGGACGACCCCGTCGCTTCACTTCGACACGCTGGCGCCGGTGGTACCGCTGGCGTACCTGTCGCCGCTCAGCGACAGCGGCGCCATTCCGTTCGATGGCGTGACCAGGGTCGTGACGCCGACCTTCGACGGCTTGGCCGAAGCCGGTTCCACCGTCACGTTGTACGATACCGACGGCACCACGGTGCTCGGCAGCACGGTCGCCACCAACGGCATCTGGTCGATCACGACGTCGACGCTGAGCGAGGGCGCACACACGATCACCGC
>NZ_JBKYMO010001145.1:0-613 GCF_047302915.1 Massilia sp. CT11-108
CCGCCGCACCGAGCACGGCGCCGCCGCCCAGGTACAGCGCCATCTGCTTCATGACCTCGTACAACACGTCGACGATCACCGCGAAGTTCAGGTCGGCGAACTGCTGCCTGAGCAGTTCCGCGAAGCGCGGCCGGGATGCGTCGAGCGCCTGCTTGACGGCCAATGCGTTGCGCACGCCGCCCATGTCGGCGCCCGCATCGGCGATGCGACCGAGCGTCGCGCTCGCCTCGTTCGACCAGCGCTGTACGCGCCGCGCGATGTCGAGCCGGGCCTGCGCGCCGGCCTGGGCATAGTGGCGCTGCATGGTGTCGAGGGCGCGCGTCAGATCGGTCCAGTTGCTCGAAAAGTCAGACATGGTGCTCGTAGGAAAACAATTGTGAACGGCGCCAATGGCCGATTTAACGAACAGGAAATTTCTGATAGTATATACATGATTTAACATAAATCTAACAATCCCCCGTGCGGAGGACACATTCGATGCAGGAGCTGCGATATGTCATCAGATTCGCTCGATAACCGGATAAAGGCGCTCGGCGTTGCCGGCACTGCCCTCGACACCGCGGCGCTGCTGAAAGCCGGCTCGGGGAGCGCGGCCCTGGCGTCGGGCGTCGCC
>NZ_JBKYMO010001146.1:0-611 GCF_047302915.1 Massilia sp. CT11-108
ATCACGGCGACTTTTACGCCCGGCTTCAAAGGCAGCGTGCCGTCGTTCTTCAGCAGCACGAGGCTCTTGTTCGCGGCCTGCAGCGCGAGGTCGCGGTGCGCGGGCGTGTCGATCGCGGAGGCCGGCGTCTGGTTCGGCTTGCGCTGCGCGAGGCCCGCGAGGTCGCCGTTGCGGTAGCGCGCGGAGAACAGGCGGACGAGCGCCGTGTCGATGTCGCCCATGGAGATCAGGCCGCGCTTCCACGCTTCGCGGTAGCGTTCGCCGAGGCCCTT
This sequence comes from Massilia sp. CT11-108, assembly GCF_047302915.1. Lineage (NCBI taxonomy): Bacteria > Pseudomonadati > Pseudomonadota > Betaproteobacteria > Burkholderiales > Oxalobacteraceae > Massilia > Massilia sp. CT11-108. The sequence continues at coordinate 273 of NZ_JBKYMO010001146.1, forward strand.
CGCGTCGCCCAGGGTCTTCGTGTTGCACTCGTTGTCCGTGCCGGCCTTCAGCGCGACGGCGGCCGCCGCGGCGGGATCGGGCGCGTACTTGTGGTGCTCGTCGATGTCCGTGACGGCATCGCAGTCGGACACGACATAGCCCTTGAAGCCCCACGCGCCGCGCAGGTGCTCCTTCAGCAGCAGGTCGCTGCCGCAGGCCGGCTGGCCGTTGATGCGGTTGTAGGCGCACATGATCGACCCGGCCTTCGCATCGACGATGGCGGCGCGGAAGGCGGGCAAATACGTGTCCTCGAGGTCGTGGCGCGATACGAACACGTCGGCCACGTGGCGCGTCGATTC
>NZ_JBKYMO010001147.1:0-611 GCF_047302915.1 Massilia sp. CT11-108
CCCACACGGAGCCGCCTTCCGCGGCCGGCCAGCCCTTCCTGGCGCGGCGCGAGCTGGGCATCATCAACGTGGCGGGCGGCGCGGGCCGTGTCACCGTCGACGGCCAGGCGTTCGAGCTGGCCCCGCGCGACGGCCTGTACGTCCCGATGGGCAGCGGTGAAGTCGTCTTCGAATCGCTGGACGCGGCCAACCCCGCCCGCTTCTACCTCGCGTCGACGCCCGCGCACGTCCGCTGCGAACTCGTCAAGATCACGCACGCCCAGGCGATCCCGCTGGAGCGCGGCAGCGCAGCGACGTCGAACGAACGCACGATCTACCAGTACGTCATCCCGGGCGTCTGCAAGTCCGCCCAGCTGCTGCTGGGCCTCACGATCCTCAAGACGGGCAGCGTGTGGAACACCATGCCGCCCCACGTGCACGAGCGCCGGTCCGAGGTGTATTTCTATTTCGACCTGCAGGACGACCAGCGCGTGTTCCACTTCATGGGCGAACCCGATTCGGCGCGCCACATCGTCGTGGCCAACGAGCAGGCCGTCGTGTCGCCGCCGTGGTCGATCCACATGGGCTCCGGCACGGCCAACTATGCGTTCATCTGGGCGATGGGCGGCGAG
>NZ_JBKYMO010001148.1:0-610 GCF_047302915.1 Massilia sp. CT11-108
CCAGGCGGCCCACCTCGAACGGGAGCGCAAGACACTGTTCCGCCGCCTGTTCGTGGCGGGCATGGCGATGATGCAGGAGCGCCTGCGCGTGCGCCGCGATCCCGCCGTGGCGAAGGCCAGCGACATCATCGCGGCACTGCGCGCGATCGGCTACACGGCGTATCCGCTCGATGCGGAGCGCCAGGCGGCCCACCTCGAACGGGAGCGCAAGACACTGTTCCGCCGCCTGTTCGTGGCGGGCATGGCGATGATGCAGGTGATGATGTACGCCGTCCCCGTGTACCTGGCGACGGACGGCACGATGGATGCCGACATGCGCGCGCTGATGCACTGGGCCGCGCTGCTGCTGACCGTGCCGGCCGTCGCGTACTCGTCGTGGCCGTTCCTGGCAGGTGCCTGGATGGACTTGCGGCGCGGCGTTGCGGGCATGGACGTGCCGGTGGCGCTGGGCATCCTGGCCGCATCCGCCGCCAGCGTCGTCGCGGTCGTGCGCGGACACGGCGACGTGTACTTCGATTCGATCACGATGTTCGTGTTTCAGGGGGGGGGGGGGGGGGGGGGGGGGGGGGGGGGGGGGGGGGGGGGGGGGGGGGGGGGGGGGGGGGGGGGG
>NZ_JBKYMO010001149.1:0-607 GCF_047302915.1 Massilia sp. CT11-108
AGTCAAGGCTGCGCGCTCCTCGGCCAGCTGGCGCTCGCGCTGCTGGGTGTCCAGATCGCGCTGCGCCGCCTCCTGCGCGACGCGGTCGGCTTCCATCCGCAGGCGCGCCTGCTCGGTGGCTGCGCGCTCGGCGTCCAGGCGGGCCTGGCTTTGCTGGGACTCTTCCTCTTCCGCGGCGGCGCGGGCCATGGCCACGTCGCGCAGCTTGCGGTCCGCTTCGATGCGGGCTTCCGTCGCGGCCAGGATGCGGGCTTCGGCTTCGCGCCGCGCGGCGGCGGCATCGGCCGCCATCTGTTCCAGGCGTTCGCGGTGGATGGCCGCGTCGCGCAATTCCTTCTCCGTCTGCAGGCGCATGCGCAGCGATTGCGCGGCCGTCCGCTCCGATTCCACCTGGGCCAGCGCGATGGCTTCCCGTTCCTGTTCGATGTGCGCGAGGGCGCGGGCTTCCTCGATTGCGCGTGCCTCCGCGGACGCGCGCGCGAACGCGGACGCGAGCGCCACCTGGTCCGCGCGTTCGCGCTGCTGCGCCAGTTCCAGTGCCTCGGCTTCGGCCTGCGCCAGTTTCTCCGCGGGGGCTGGCTCGTATACACATCTCCGCGCCCACGAG
>NZ_JBKYMO010001150.1:0-605 GCF_047302915.1 Massilia sp. CT11-108
CGCACCCGCCTGGCGCATCGGCCATCTCGCGCCGCTGGCCGCGTTCGCGGGCAGCCTGTGGCTGGAGACGCAGCTGGGCGGGCCCGGCGTGATCTCCTTTCCGATTCCCGCCATGCTGTGGTGCGCGCTGACGTACAGCCTGTTCGCCACGGCGGGCATCACCTTGCTGTTCTCGATGTGGACCCTGCTCGCGATCGCCAGCGGCATGCTCGCGATCGGCGCCGCCGTCGATACCCCGCAGGCCGTCATGTCGCTGCGCGTTGGCGTGACGCTGACGGCGCTGGCCCCGCTGGCCGTCGCGAGCGTGATGGTGGCGCGCAACGAACTACTGGCGCGGCTGCGGCACGCGGCGTCGCACGATCCGCTCACGCAGGTGCTCAACCGCGGCGGCTTCATGGCGCGTGCGGACACTGTGCAGGCGGCCGCCGTGCTGATGATGGATATCGATTTTTTCAAGAAGGTCAACGACACCCACGGCCACGCGGCCGGTGACGAAGTGCTGACCCATTTCGCGCGCGTGGCGGCGGGGTGCCTGCGCGCGGGCGACGTGCTGGGACGCCTGGGCGGCGAGGAATTCGCCGTGCTGCTGCCCGGCTGCGCGCCCG
>NZ_JBKYMO010001151.1:0-604 GCF_047302915.1 Massilia sp. CT11-108
GAGCAGGCCGCAGCCGCAGCGGCAGCGGCCTGCTCGGCATGGACGCGGGCAGCTTCCGCCTGCTCGGCAGCGGCCTTCTCGGCCGCGGCTTTCACTGCTGCAGCCTTGACCGATTCCGAGGTCGGGAACGGCCACGGACCCAGGGCAACCGCCTTGGCGGGTTTGGCTTCAGGCTTGGCTTTCGCGGCCTTCGCTTCGGCCTGGACCTTGGCGGCTTCTTCGTCGGCCACCGGCGTGAAAGCCGGGGCTTCGCCTTCGACGACGTCCTGCTCGGCGCCCTCGACCTGGTCGCGGTCGCGACGGTTGCGGTTACGGCCGCCGCGACGGCGACGGCGGCGCGGCTCGTCGCCGTGCGCGTCGGTGTCCAGTTCCTCGCCATCCGGGCCTGCGGTCGCTTCCGCCACGTTCGCCGTCACCGGCTTCAGTGCTTCCGGGATCTCCGGCTCGCCGGCCAGCGTGATGGCCGCCTGGGCCGCCACGGCCTGGGCCGCGTTCAGCTCCTCGGTCTTGGCTTCCACCGGGGCGCGCTCGGCGCGTTCGGTGCGTTCCGTACGCTCGGCACCTTCACGCGGCGGGCGCGGCTGGCGCGGTGCGCGTTCCGGAC
>NZ_JBKYMO010001152.1:0-603 GCF_047302915.1 Massilia sp. CT11-108
CGCCACGCCGCTGGCCGCCGCGCTGGGCCAGACGCTGGCGGCCGCGGCCTGATGCCGGGTGGCAGTTTGTGATAGATCAAACGGGTGCCAGCCCGGCCTCCTTACACTAGACCTTCCTTCAGGCCAAAACCAACCAGAGGACGCCTCGCAATCCGAGACTCGCGATTCGAGAGTGCCCCGGGCCTGTCAACAACGCTCCCACGGACCTTGCATAGCGCCGCGCATTCCATGCGGCCGGGGAGCGGATTTGTCGAACTCACTCGTGAGAAAAAGGTGGAGACCGAATGCTGACATCGACTTATACCCTCGTCGCCCTGTCCGTCGAACAGACGACGGTGCGCGCGGCCCTGCAGTCGCTGCTCGACGAGCTGCGCGCGCTGCCGGGCGACTTCAGTACCCTGGCCGCCGGCCGGGCCGCACAATTGTGTACTGCACTGCGCCAGGTGTACGACAACTGTCATTGGCGCAAGCTCGACAAGTTCCTCGTGCCGGCCCTGCGTCGCAGCACCGCGGCGGCCGACAGGTTGCTGGAGGAGCTCGAACGGCTCAGCGGCCAGGCGGCCAGCGCGATGGCCACGGCCGACGCTGGCCTCGGCCGTGGCC
>NZ_JBKYMO010001153.1:0-601 GCF_047302915.1 Massilia sp. CT11-108
GGCCTGGGCTGCTTGACGTGGGGCCTGGCGGCGGCATCGGCCGACAAGGGCGTGACGGCCGCATCCGGCGGCGCGATGGCGGCCGGCGTGCTCGTGCTGCTGGGGTTCCTGTGGGCGGAGCGGCGGGCGGGCGAGAAGGCGATGCTGCCATTGACACTGTTCGGATCGAGCAGCTTTTCCGGCCTGAACCTGATGACGTTCCTGCTCTACGGCGCCCTCGGCGCGCTGATGCTGCTCGTGCCGTTCGTGCTGATCCAGGCGCTGCAGTATTCGGCGAAGCAGGCGGGCGCGGCGCTGCTGCCGTTTCCCATCGTCCTCGCGATCGGTTCTCCATTGATGGGCAAGGTAGCCGGCAGCCACGGGGCGCGGCTACCGTTATCGATCGGCGCGCTCATCGTCGCGGGCGGATTCCTGCTGGGCACGCGCATCGGCGACGGCGGCTATGCCTCGACCGTGCTGCCCGCCATCCTCGTCATCGCCGTCGGCATGGCGTGCGTGGCGGCGCCGCTGACGACGGCCGTGCTGTCGTCCGTGGACGCCCATCACACGGGTGTCGCGTCCGGCTTCAACAGCGCCGTCGCGCGCGGCGGCGCTGTTGAAG
>NZ_JBKYMO010001154.1:0-600 GCF_047302915.1 Massilia sp. CT11-108
TCCCAGGGTCGCGTGGGCGAACGTGACGGCGGTGGCGGCTTGCAGCGCCGGCGCCGGTTTCGACGTCGCGCTGCCGGATGGCGGCACGGTGCGGGGCCGCCGGCTGATCCTCGCCACCGGCGTCGCCGACACGTTGCCGGCCGTGGACGGCCTGGAGGAACGCTGGGGCACGAGCGTCTTCCACTGCCCGTACTGCCATGGCTACGAACTGGATGAAGGCGCCATCGGCGTGCTCGCGGCGGGCGAGGCGTCGCTGCACCAGGCGCTGATGCTGCCCGACTGGGGCCAGGTCACCCTGCTGCTGAACGGCGCGTTCGAACCGCAGCCGGATCAGCTGGCGGCATTGGCCCGGCGCGGCGTGGCCGTCGAGCGCACGCCGGTCGCACGCATCGAGGGCCGGGCCGACGTGGTGCTGCGGGACGGACGCCGGCTGCGGCTGGCGGGACTGTTCGTCGCGACCCGCACGCACATCGCCAGCCCGCTGGCCGAGCAGCTGGGCTGCGTGCTGGAAACCGGTCCGCTGGGACCGTACGTCGCGACCGACGCGCAGAAAGCGAGCAGCGTGCCGGGCGTGTTCTGTTGCGGCGACATGGCGCGGCC
>NZ_JBKYMO010001155.1:0-599 GCF_047302915.1 Massilia sp. CT11-108
CGCCGCGCAGGATACATGTTGCTTTGCTCATCTCGACCTCCTGATTCCAATAAGGCGACGCCGACCGGCGTCAGCCGGAACCCCGCCCGAATCGACGGGTACGGGACCAGTATAGTTCGAGTGCGCTGATGACCTGCGTTCCTTTCTCCTTATCAAAAGAATACCGGATGTTTCAAGGGAAACATTGCCGCCATACGAATATTTCATAGGTGACGCGAAAAATGGATGGGGTGCGCATGGCATTTCCTGCCTAGAATCCCGGTTTGCTGCCAGATTGATAATAACGATAACGACTACGGAGACCGATGAAGCACACCTTTTCCGCCCTCGCGGCCGCATTTGCGTTCGGACTTGTGCTGGGGATTCCCTTCGCACACGCCGCCGGCGCGAACTTCGCCAAGGGCGCCGACGTCGGCTGGGTCAGCGAAATGGAAGCGGCCGGCCGGGTATTCCGCAACCGCGACGGCAAGACCGCAGACCTGTACGCCATCCTCAAGGAACAGGGCATGGACGCCATCCGCCTGCGCGCGTGGGTGAACCCGGAGGACGGCTGGAACGGCACGGCCGACGTCGTCGCGAAAGCGAAGCGCGCCCAGGCC
>NZ_JBKYMO010001156.1:0-598 GCF_047302915.1 Massilia sp. CT11-108
GGGGGGGGGGCGGGGGGCGGCCGGGGCCCCCCCCGCGCGCGGGTGGGGGCGAGCTGTTTGTAGGGCAGGGCGGGCAGGTGCATGGTCTCGTGTCGTTTCCTGCGCCGGAGTATGGACGCGCGGGCCGTCAAGATGCTGACGGTTTGTGTAAATCCTTGCAAAGATGCGCCGGTCCGCGCCATCCCCGCTCCTGGGTCGAATGAGGCAAGGATAGCAGCCGGAATGTGTCGCAAAATTCAAGGATTGTCACATCGGCGTATTTACTCGACGACGAGCACGCGTGCCTGTGGATCGCGTCCCCGCACGAAATTCACGACGGCGTTCGTCGTCACGGTGTCGATCTGTCCGGCCATGCGCCGGTCGAACGGATGGTCGTCGAACGCCACGTTGGCGCGGAACATGCGGGCGCCCAGGCGCGTCACGGCCGGGATGTCGACCGTCGGCACGCGGTAGCCCTGGGCCTTCAGCCACGCTTGCGCCTCGGCACGCGTCTCGACGGCGCCCGCCGGCGCGGGGGGGGGCGGCCCCCGCGGCCCCCCCCCCCCGGGGGGGTTTTTGTGTGGGGGGGGGGGGGGGGAGGGGAGCCAGGGGGGGTGTT
>NZ_JBKYMO010001157.1:0-598 GCF_047302915.1 Massilia sp. CT11-108
GTCCGGCGAAGTGCACGGCAGCCTGGCCGCCGCGGCGCCGCAGGCCGGCTGGAACCTGCAGCGCAGCGTGCTCAAGCATACCGCCGACGATGGCGACCGCGCGCTCTGGCTCGACCTCGCGGGCACCCGCGGCAAGTGGAGTGGCGACGCCGACGCGTCGGGTTTCAAGGCCGATCGCCTGCAGGTCACCGCGGGCCTGGACGTGCTGCGCGGCGCCGATTATCGCCTCGGTGTCGGCGCCAGCTACGCCCATACCGACGTGTCGGCCGGCGACGATACGGGCAAGCTGCGCCAGAACAAGGTATTCGTGTATGGCGAAACCACGGTCGACGGCCTGACGTTCGACGGCATCGGCAGCGTCGGCCGCGACAAGGCCGACAGCCGGCGCGCCGATCCGCTGGCCACATCGTCCGGCCTGAGCGCGCATGCCGGCGGCAATGCGGCGCTGCTCGGCGTGGGCGTGCGCGCCGAGCGCGAACTCCTGGGCGCCAAGGTGGAGCCGTTCGCCCGGTTGACCGTGCAGCGGGTCGAACGGGACGGCCTGGCGGAAACGCCGGCATCGACGCCCGCGCCCAGGTTGACGCGATAGGTCGAGGCC
>NZ_JBKYMO010001158.1:0-596 GCF_047302915.1 Massilia sp. CT11-108
GCCCACGCCGCGCGCGCCAGCAGCAGGTCCGACACCAGCGCGACGGCGAGGGCGGCGGCACCGATCTCCATGAGCACGCGATGGTCGCCCCCGGTCGCGGCGAAGATCCAGGAATACGCGTAGCCCGCGAGCGCCTGGAACAACGCGAAGATCGTCGTCGCGCGGCTCCACGCGGCGCCCTGCGCGGGCACGTCCTGCGGCAGGGTGTGGCGGATGCGGCCGAGGGTCAGCGGCACGATGCCCGGCGGGTAGGTGCCGATGACGAACGTGGCCGCCAGCAGGCCGGCGAGGCCGTGCGCGAGGACCAGCACGGCCGCGGCGAGGATCTGCAGGACCAGCGCGATGCGCGTCGCGGTGCCGATGCCGAAGCGGTCGCCCAGCGCGCCGTACAGCATCGGACCGCCCGTCGCGCCGAGGCCGTAGACGACCCAGAACAGCGCCGCCGTATGGCTGCCCAGGTGCAGGCCGCGGGCCACGTAATCGACGAGGAACACCATCATGGGCACGAGGCCGACGGCCTTCAGCGCGTACTGCGCATAGATCAGTCTCAGCGCGAAGCCGGCGTGCGCGGGGGCGCGGCCGGCGCTGGCCGCGGG
>NZ_JBKYMO010001159.1:0-596 GCF_047302915.1 Massilia sp. CT11-108
TTTTTCCACCCCCACCCCGCAATCCTCTATGTAGCTCCGTCTCGTGGGCTCGTAGATGTGAATAACAGACAGCCGCCCAGCAGCGCGCCCGTGATGAACCACCACGCGGCGAGATAGCTGGCCAGCAGCGCGCGCAGGTCGAGGCGCCAGCCGGCGACCGCGGCGACGAGCGCCAGTACGACGAGCGTGCGCGCCTTCATGGCTGCGCTCCCAGGTGCGCGCGCACGTCCGGCGGCAGGCTCGCCGCGTCCGCATGCTGGCTCAGTTGCAGCGCGCGGACGAAGGCGACGATGGCCCAGCGGTCGGCGGGCTCCACGCGGTCGCCGTACGGCGCCATCACGCCGTAGCCGTTCCTGATGACGTCGTAGATGTGGCGGTCGGGCGCATTGCGCAGGCGGTCCTGGTGATACGTCGGCGGCGCCGGGAAGCCGCGCCGCACGACGAGGCCATCGCCGTCGCCGGCCGGGCTGTGGCAAGGCATGCAATAGATCATGTAGCGGTCGTGGCCGCGCTTCAGCAGGGCCATGTCGACGGGATACGGGTTCGTCTGCGCGTCTTCCGCCTGCGCGTCGCGCCGCACGAGGTCCGTGCCCGCG
>NZ_JBKYMO010001160.1:0-593 GCF_047302915.1 Massilia sp. CT11-108
TTCCCTGCCCGCGCGCGCCGGCGCGCGTGCCGGCCGGACGATCACGGTGCAGGTGGCGGCCCGGCAGGGCGGAAAGATCGTGCTGACTTACCAGGTCGAGCGCGCGGGCTGGAAGCCGGCGTACCGCGCCGCGCTGGATTCGAGCGCGTCCACCATCGACCTGGAACGGATGGCGACCATTTCGCAAAAGACGGGCGAGGATTGGACCAATGTGAAGCTGCGCCTGTCGACCGGTCAGCCGAGCCTCGTCGTGGTCGCGCCCGATCCGATGCCGTGGCTGCTGGATTACCAGCCGCCCACCGAGAATATCGTCGCCCCCACCATTGCCATGTTCCGCGCCATGCCGGCACCGGCACCCGCGGCGCCACCGCCACCGCCCGCCGCCAAGGCGGACGATTACATCGCCCCCATCCTGGAATCGCAGGGGAATTTCACGACCGAGTTCGAGGTGCCGGCCCGCGTCACCCTGGCGTCGGACGGCCGCGAGATCGCCGTCAGCCTGTCGCGCCAGACCTTGAAGGCGGAGCAGCGCGTCCTGGTCGCGCCGCGGAGCGGCAATGACGCGGCGGTCCTCGACCTTCACGCGCACGAGC
>NZ_JBKYMO010001161.1:0-591 GCF_047302915.1 Massilia sp. CT11-108
CGCGGCTGGTGCGGGCTCCACCGGCACCGGCGCCGGCGCGGGCAGCGCGTCCTTGCGGAAGAACACGGCATCCTCCAGGTACACGGCGGTAAAGCCCTGGAACAGCCGGGTCGAGGCCTCGCTCGCATTCACGACGAGCCAGCCGCCGTCGACGAGGGCGGCGCGCAGCCGCGCGACGACGCGCGCGGACTGCTCGGGCCCGAAGTACATCAGGACGTTGCGGCAGAAAATGACGTCCATGGCGGACGGATACGTGCCGCTGGCCAGGTTCATCTGCGCGAAGCGGACCTGGGCGCGCAGCACGGCGTCGACTTCGAAGCGGCCGTCGCCGAGCGGCTGGATGAACGGGGCCAGTTCGGCCGGGTCGGCGCGGCGGAACGACCAGCGCCGGTAGACGCCCGCACGCGCGACGTCGAGGAAGGCGTCGTTCAGGTCGGTGGCGAGGATGTCGACGCGTTCGGGCGGCAGTTGCGGGACGTCGCGGCGCAGCGCCAGCGCGATCGAATACGGTTCCTCGCCCGTGCAGCAGCCGGCGCTCCAGATGCGCAGCGGACGCGCCGCCCCCCGGGCCAGCAGGGCGCGCGCCTGGTC
>NZ_JBKYMO010001162.1:0-586 GCF_047302915.1 Massilia sp. CT11-108
CCCATCAGGCCGACCAGTTGCTGCGAGATCGACAGGCCCAGGCCCGTGCCGCCGTATTCGCGCGTCGTGCTGACGGACTGGCAGATGCCGGGCATGAACGGCATCGAACTGGCGCGCCGCATCGCCGGCAACCCGGCGCTGCGCCATCCGCCGTCGACCGTGCTCGTGACGGCGTTCGGCCGCGAGGAAGTGCAGAAAGAAGCGGAAGCGGCGGGCATCCGCGGCTTCTTGTGCAAGCCGATCGGCCAGTCCGCCCTCGTCGACACGCTCGTCGCCCTGTTCGCGCCGCCGCGCGTATCGAATGCGCGCAGCAGGTTCGAGACGTCGGGCGACCACGCGGCGCGCGTGCTGCTCGTCGAAGACAACCAGGTCAACCAGGAGATCGCGCTGGAACTGCTGCAGGCGCAGAACATCGCGGTGGACGTCGCCGCCACCGGCAACGAGGCGCTGGACATGCTGTACGAAGGCGGCCCGCAGGCCTACGACCTCGTGCTGATGGACCTGGAGATGCCGCAGCTGGACGGCCACGCGGCCACCGTCGAACTGCGCAAGGATGCGCGCTTCGACAAGCTGCCGATCGTCGCCA
>NZ_JBKYMO010001163.1:0-585 GCF_047302915.1 Massilia sp. CT11-108
GGCCTGGCGGACGTGCTGGCGCGCGACCGCCCCGCTGCCACAGCGCGGCGAAGGCGCCGTTCACGGCGTCACCAGCTTGCCCGGATTCATGCGGCCGTCCGGATCGAATGCGCGGAACAGGGTGCGCAGCGCGGCCATGCCCAGTTCTCCCTTTTCGTGCGCGAGCCACGGCGCGTGGTCGCGGCCCACGCCGTGCTGGTGGCTGATCGTGCCGCCGCTCGCGACGATCGCTTCGGACAGCGCCGTCTTCAGCAGGCGCCAGCGCGCGAGGTCCGCGTCGTAGTCGCCCGCCAGGCGCCAGATGAACGTCGAGTAGACGCTCGCGCCCTGCGGATACAGGTGCGACAGGTGCGTGTACGCGTGCACCCGTTCGCCGTCGCGCGCGAGGGCATCGTGCGCGGCCCGTTCGATGGCACGCATGCCGGGCGTGACGCGCGGCCAGTCGAGCGCCGTCTCCACCGTGTCGATCGCAAAGCCGTGCGTCCACGCGCTGTTGCGCAGGTAGACGTTGCGGAAGCGGTTGCGCTTCCACCGCTCGCCGAGTCCCCGGCCGACGTGCACGCCGCCATCGCGCCGCGCGAGCGG
>NZ_JBKYMO010001164.1:0-583 GCF_047302915.1 Massilia sp. CT11-108
CGGCGCCGCCCAGCGCGGACGTGAAGGCCCACCCGACGCGGGCCGAGCCGGCGGGCACGCCGCCGACCGTCCAGAAAGGCACGCCGAAGGTGAACAACAGATGAAGATGGGATCCATGCCGATCGCCGTGCTGATGCAGCGGCGGACCCTCCAGCACCGCTGGGCCGACGAGGCCTGGGAAGCGATCGGCGTCGTGCCGGACCGCGGCGACCTGCCGCCGCTGCAGGTGCTGAGCCAGACGCCCGGGCGCGACTACTACCTCGTCTCCGGCCTCGAACTGGAACTGTATCCGGACGAGAACGAAGGCTATTACGAGAACTGCGTTGCGCCCGAATCGAAGGTCTTCGTGCTGTGGCGGATGGAGAACGGCCGCGCGATGCCCGTGCGCGCATCGGTCAGCTATGTCGAGGGCACGCGCATGTTCGACTCGGGAGAAAACGCGGACGGCGTGACGATGCCGGCCGAGATCTATGCGTGGCTCGCGGGCTATCTGCGCGCGCACTACCAACCGAAGCCGCGCCGCGGCCGCCAGCACGGATGACGGACGAAGGCTTCCTGCGCCGCTGGGCGCGCCGCAAGACGG
>NZ_JBKYMO010001165.1:0-582 GCF_047302915.1 Massilia sp. CT11-108
CGGCTGGCGTCCAGCACGGCCTCGATGAACATGGCGGAGATGCGGTCATGGCGTCGATTCATCGTTCGCTCCCTGAAGGCTGAGTCCGTATCATTGTGCGCCGATCCGGCCGATGCTGCCATTCAACATGCATGACGCGTGCCGGCCGGCGGCGCATGGTGTAGCATGCGGGGCGATACGCCCGCGGCCGCCATCGCCGCGGCAGGAAACATGCAAGGATACATTTTGAATATCACGATCAACGAGGAACTCCGCTCTTTCATCGATCCCCTCACTCCCGTCGAATACGCCGCACTCGAACGCAGCCTGCTGGCCGACGGCTGCCGCGACGCGCTCGTGCTGTGGCGCGACGTCCTGATCGACGGGCATAACCGCTACGACATCTGCACGAAGCACGGCATTCCGTTCCGGACGGTCAACAACGACAAGTTCGACTCGCTGGAAGACGTCATGCTGTGGGTGATCGACAATAACCTCGCGCGCCGCAGCGTGTCCGACTTCCAGCGCGGCATGCTCGCGCTGCGCAAGAAGGAAATCGTCGCCGCGCGCGCCGCCCAGCGTGCCGCCGAGGCGCCGCCGGAC
>NZ_JBKYMO010001166.1:0-582 GCF_047302915.1 Massilia sp. CT11-108
GGGGGGGGGCGGCGGGGGGCCGGGCGCGGCCCCGGCCGCCAGCCCCACGTACCCGATCCTGGCCATCGTGCGCGAATTCCTCGCGCTCCCGGAGGCCGAGCGCGCGCGCCCCACCACGCTGGCCGACGTGCGTGACCGCCTGGTGGTCGCGGCCAGGCCGGCCGGCCCGAAACGCCCGCTGACGGACGCCGAGGAGTCGGTCAACCTGCTGCTGCCGATCGTCCTGCTGAACCTGGGCCGCCGCCGGACGAGCGAAGGCCGCGCACTCGGCGTATCCGCGCTCGCCGCCCTGATCCGCCGCGGCCGCGGCTGGTAAGCGCCGCCGCAACCGCATCACATTGAACAAGGAGATTCGCTCATGACCAAAGAACTTCGCATCCTGACCGGCTTCCACGCCGGCGCCCGGATAAAGTTGAATCCAACGACGATGTCGATCGGCGCGGAAGCAACGGCCGACATCCTGATTCAAGACTGGAACGAGGGCACCATGCAACTGGCAACCGACGCACAAGACCGGGTCACGATCGCCGCCGCTGGCGCGGCCGATGCCCCGTCCACGCTCGACGATTTCACCCCGCGCCG
>NZ_JBKYMO010001167.1:0-581 GCF_047302915.1 Massilia sp. CT11-108
GCGCGGCCCACCCAACAGGAGCGAACCATGTCCGTGTCCCAATGCAGTAACCGCCTGATTGCGGCGTTGATCGAAGTCTTGATGTTCGGCGCCAAGCATGGCCATCTCGAGCAATCCGAACGGGTTCTCACCGCCTTGCACGTCCTGCGCCCGAATTTCGTCGAGCTGCACGCCTATGACGCCTGGATGCTGATCCGCCGCCACGACTTCGCCGGCGCGCTGCGCTACCTGCGCGACCTCGAACAGCGCCCCCTGCGCGGCGCGTTCGGCCCCTACGTCAACGCGCTGCTGGCCGTGGCGCTGTACGGGCTGCAGGATCCGTCGTGGCGCTCGTACGCCAACGACGTCATCAACCGCAACGAAGACCAGGACTCCGTCGACATCGTGAATGCGCTGCTGGGCAAGGCCAGCACGCGCCGCGCCGCCGCCGGCCCGGAGGCGCAGGTCGACCTGGCCGAATTGCAGAAAATGATGCAGCAGCGCCACCTGCGCGCCTGAGGAGCCCGTCATGACGATCCCCATCCAGCCCCTGCCGCCGATCTCCACCCTGGCGCCGCCGTCCGCGCCGCAGGCGCTTGCCC
>NZ_JBKYMO010001168.1:0-576 GCF_047302915.1 Massilia sp. CT11-108
CGCAACGGTGTGACGCGCTACAGCTACGATCCGATCGGGCGCATTTTGTCGGCCGTGCAGCCGCAGTCGAGCGAGCGTTTTGCGTTCGATCCGGCGCATAATCTGATCGATGCGACGGTGGCGCCGGTCGGCCGCGTCGAGGGCAATCGCATTCGCGTGTACGAGGACAAGCGTTACGACTACGATGCGCATGGCAATGTCGTCGAGAAGCTGGTCGGCAAGCATACGCGGATGCGGTTCGAGTGGAATCCGGCGCATCAGCTGGTGCGCAGCGTCGTTTCACGTGGGCCTTCGGATGTGGCGCAGACTGTCAGCTATGCCTATGATCCGTTCGGGCGCCGGATTGCGAAGCGGGATGCGTTTGGCGTCACGCGGTTCGTGTGGGATGGGAACCGGTTGCTGTGCGAGCAGCGGGGGAGTCATTCGAGGACGTACGTGTATGGCGAGGATGCGTTCGTGCCGCTGGCGCGGGTGGATGCCGTCGCAGATTCGGGTGGCGCGGCGCGGGCTGAGGTGCGGCATCTGCATACGGATCATCTCGGGACGCCGCGGGAGATGACCGATGCGGGTGGGCGG
>NZ_JBKYMO010001169.1:0-575 GCF_047302915.1 Massilia sp. CT11-108
ATCACCCACCTCGCGCGCACGCTGGCCGACGCGCGCGGCGCGCAGCACGCGCTGGCGCGCCAGCTGATCACGGTGCAGGAAGACGAACGGCGCGTGCTGGCGCGCGAGCTGCACGACGAGATGGGCCAGACGCTGACGGCGCTGAACGTCACCGCGACCCACCTCGCGCGCCATGCGAACATGCTGACGCGCGACGCGGTGGCCGAATGCGCGACGGACCTGCGGCGCGAGATCCGCACGTGCGGCGAGCAGTTGCGCGCGATGCTGAAGACGTTGCGCCCGCACGGCCTGCACGCGGCCGGCCTGGCGCAGACCCTGCGCGAACTGGTGCTGGGCTGGCGCGCGCGCCACACGGACATCGATTTCGAGCTCGACCTGCCCATGCAGCTGCCGGACGTGGGCGAGCTGCTGTCGCTGACGGTCTACCGCGTCGTGCAGGAAGCCGTGACGAACGTGGTCCGCCACAGCGGCGCGTCGCTGTGCGTCGTGCGGCTCGCGGTGCGCACCGGCGGCCTCGTGCTGGAAGTGCGCGACGACGGCCGCGGCCTGCCCGAGGAAGGCGCGACATGGCATGG
>NZ_JBKYMO010001170.1:0-574 GCF_047302915.1 Massilia sp. CT11-108
CACGTCGCCGTTCTCGTTGATCAGTTCCGCGATCCGGCGCGCCGTGTCGTAGCGGTATTCCAGCACGCCGCCGCGCGCGTCAACGCGTTTCAGCGGCTTGCCGTCGCGATCGAGTTCGTAGGCGGTGCGGTGGCCCGCGGCGTCGACGTGGGCGACGAGGCGGCCCAGCCGGTCGTATTCGTAGCGCTCGGTGGTCCCGTCGGCATGCGTCACGGCGTACAGGCGGCCGAGCGCGTCGTAAGCGTAGGTGCTCGCGTTGCCGTTCGGGTCGAGCGCGCGCACGAGGCGCCCCTGGTCGTCGTAATCGAAACTGCTCGTGCTGCCCGAGCAGTCCGTGTAGCGGATCAGCTGCCCGGCGCGGTTGTACGCGAGCGCCTTGACGCCGCCGCGCGCGTCGATGACTTTCACCGGCAGGCCGCGGTCGTCGTACTGGTACGCCGTACGCTGGCCCAGCGCGTTCGTCACGCTCGTCAGGTTGCCCTGCGCGTCGTAGCGCAGCACGGTCGTCGCGCCGAGGGCGTCGGTGATGAGGGCCGGCTTGTCGAAGCGCGCGTCGTAGACGATGCCCGTGCCC
>NZ_JBKYMO010001171.1:0-573 GCF_047302915.1 Massilia sp. CT11-108
CCGCAGCACCCGTCCGCCGGCCCTGGCGCGGCGTCGTCGAAGGCCAGCCGCGTGTTGCAGACGCCCGTTTCCGGCAGGTCGAGCTGGACGTCGTCGGCGGCCGCCAGGTCGCCCGCCAGCGCGGCGACGACGGAACGCACCTGCTCATATCCGGTCGCCAGCAGGAAGTTCGGCGCGCGGCCGTAACTCTTGGCGCCGACGACGTAATAGCCGGGCTCCGGGTGCGCCAGCTCGCGGTGTCCGTGCGGCCGGACGGTGCCGCAACTGTGTTCGTTGGGATCGATCAGCGGCGCCAGCGCATCCGTGCTCTCGAGCCAGGGATCGTGGCGTACGCGCAGTTCCCGGCCCAGGCCCAGGTCGGGCCGGGCACCTGCCGCGCAGACGATCCGGTCGATGCCGTCGATCACCGGCACCGTGCCGTCCACCGGGGCCCCCGTCACCCGCAGCCGCCCATCGATTTCGTCCAGGGCCTGGATGCGGAAGTCCTGGCGCAATACCAGGCCGCCCGCGTCGCGCAGGGCCTTGAGGCGCAGCCCCAGCTCGCCGCGCGCGTACCTGGCCGACGCGGTGATC
>NZ_JBKYMO010001172.1:0-573 GCF_047302915.1 Massilia sp. CT11-108
GCCCAACCCGGCGCCGGCTTCGCAGCGGGAACGGGGCAGGCCGAGTCCGGCTGGTCGGCCGCCCTGCAAGGCATGCTGGCGCAATCCGGCGGCACGGCGCCGCTGATGGACCTGCTGGCGCGCATCGAGCGGGCGCCGGTGCAAGGAACGCAAGCAGCCGCCACGCCGCATAACGTGTTCTACCTGCCGCGCCTGAAGCAGAGCCTGCCCCAGGGCAGCCTGCCGCGCCGCGACGAACGTACGCTGGACCTGCTGTCGCGTGTGTTCGAGACCGTGTTGCTGGACGATAGTATCCCGCCGCGCACGCGCGAACTGCTGCAACTCCTGCAGGTTCCCGTGCTGAAGGCCGCTCTGCTCGACAACAATTTCTTCTTCGAGCAAGACCATCCGGCGCGCCGCCTCGTCGACCTGATGTCGCGCGTCGGCTGGGAGCAGAGAGACGATGCGGACGACCCGCTGTTCCAGGCGATGCGGCGCAGCGTCGCGCGCGTGGGCGAGGCGCGGCCGGAGGCGTTCGCGAATGCCGTCGCCGAGCTGGAAGCGGGTATCGCCGCCGACGAGTCGGCCCAGGTA
>NZ_JBKYMO010001173.1:0-570 GCF_047302915.1 Massilia sp. CT11-108
ACAGAGCACGAGGCGCTCGAACGGGACGGCGGCGCCGCGTCCGCCCGTCTCCACGAGCAGCGTGCTGGCGTCCACGCTGCCGATGACCTGGGCCTCCTGCATCACGGTGCAATCCGGGTGGCCGCGCAGGGCAGTCCACGCGCTGCGTGCGCGGGCGTCGGTCCAGCGCGCGGGTGCGCACGTGGCCGCGATCGTCGAACACCAGCCGTGGTCGCGCCTGTCGGCCTTCGGGCTCGGACTGCTGTCGCGGCACGGGAAAAAATTCCTGCAGGCGGCGTCGCTGTTCGCCGAGCTGCGGGGCATCCCGTACGTGACGGGCGCCACGCTCGTCGCAGCGCACGGAGACGACACGGTGCGCTCGGTGGTCGTCCGGGCCGGCGGCAAAGAAGTCGAGTATGCCTGCGACTTCCTCGCTGCGGGTTTCGGCCTCGTCCCGAACACGGACCTCGCGCGCGCACTCCGGTGCGACGTCGTCGACGGCGCGATCCAGGTCGACGATGCGCAGCGGACGAGCCGCCCGGACGTCTGGGCCGCTGGCGAATGCACGGGCATCGGCGGCGTCGACAAGGC
>NZ_JBKYMO010001174.1:0-569 GCF_047302915.1 Massilia sp. CT11-108
AGGACCAGGCCGCACAACCGGCGGCTGGCTTCAGCGCCGCGTCCGGTGCGGCAGCCCAACCCGGCGCCGCTGGACGGCAACGTGGGCAGGTCGGGAATCAGCGGGACGCCATCCTCGCCGCCATCGTCGCCGAACAGCTTGCGCAACTGCTCCGCAAGGGTGGCGCGCTGGCCGGCGCGGGCCGCCTTCGCGGCGGCGCCGCCATCCGTCTTCTGGATGCGGTAAGCACCCACGGAACCCGGCTGGCCCTCCTTGCGCAGCGCGGCGACGAGGGAGTCGTACAGCGGGGCGAGGTCGAACACGATGTCCGGCCGCAGCAGGGGCTGGATCAGGCCATGGGCATCCGTTTCCGGTTCGAATTCACGCCACGCCTCGTCGATCGCGCCGAGGAAGATCTCGGGACGGAAGGGATTGCTGTCCGCACGCAGCACGCCGCGTCCGAGCAGCATGCCGAGGCGGACGGCCAGCGTGGCGAGCGGGTCGGCGTACCGGATGTCGAAGGGACGGGCCAGCGCGCCCAGTGCGAGGCGGCTGTCGACCTCTTCCAGCGGCACGAGGTCGAGCGACGC
>NZ_JBKYMO010001175.1:0-566 GCF_047302915.1 Massilia sp. CT11-108
GGCTCGCGCCCACGCTGGACGATCCGCTGCGCGGTCCCTATCTGCGCTGGCTCGCGTTCTACGGCTCGTCGTTCGAGCCGGCCATTACCGACCTCGCGATGAAGCGCGAGCCCACGCCGCCGATGATGTGCCCATACGGCGACTTCGACACGATGCTGGCCACGTTGACGGCCCAGCTGCGCGCGGGTCCGTACCTGCTGGGCGAACGCTTCTGCGCCGCCGACGTCCTGTGGGGCATCTCGCTCGGCTGGGCCACGATGTTCAAGCTGGTGCCGGAACTGCCCGAGATCATGGCCTATATCGATCGCGTCAGTTCGCGTCCGGCCGCGCGCCGGGCCGCGGAAGCGGATGCGCTGCTCGCGGCCGCGCAGGGTTGATCAGGCTAGTGGCCAGCGCCGTCCCCAGCACGATCAGGGCGCTGCCGGCCGCCATCGCGGTCGTAACAGTCTCGCCGAGGAACAGCACGCCCCACAGCACGCCGAACGCGGGCACGAGGAACGGCACGGCCATCGTCTTCGCCGCGCCCACGCGGGCGATCAGGCGGAAGAACAGCAGGTACGCGAGCG
>NZ_JBKYMO010001176.1:0-565 GCF_047302915.1 Massilia sp. CT11-108
CTGCACGGCTCCCACGCCGCGGGCAAGCCGGCGCCGCGCCGCTATCTCGCTGCGATCGCGGCCAGCCTGGGCACGGCCATCGTCGCGCTGCCGCTGCTGCCGTTGCTGGACGTCGCCAACGTCGCCATGCTGTTCCTGCTGACGGTGGTGCTCGTCGCGATCCGCCTCGGCCGCGGCCCCGCGATCCTCGCGACCCTGGTCGGCTTTTGCGCGCTCGTCGCCGCCGCGCCGCGCCGCCAGTACGACGTCAGCGAATTCAAGTACGCCGTCGCGCTGGCCGTGATGCTGGCCGTCGGCTGGATCACGGCGCGGCTGACGTCGGACCTGCGCGAGCAGGCGGAAAGCGCGACCGGGCGCGAAGCCCGCACCCGCGCGCTGTACGAATTCGCGCGGGCGCTGTCCGTCGCGCTGCAGACGGAGCAAGTCTTCGAGATCACCCGCCGCTTCCTCGCGCGCACCTTCGATGCCCGCGCCGCGATCCTGTTGCCGGACGATACGGGACGCCTGCGCTGGCCGGTCGCGGGTACGGCCCGCGCCTGTCTGTTTTAAACAACAACGAGCCCAC
>NZ_JBKYMO010001177.1:0-564 GCF_047302915.1 Massilia sp. CT11-108
CGGGCGAGGTGCGCACCCTGGCGCAGCGCTCGGCGGCGGCATCGAAAGAGATCCGCCAGCTGATCCTCGACTCCGTCGCCAAGGTCGACGCGGGCAGCGCGCTGGCGGACGGCGCGGGCCAGGCGATGGAAGCGATCGTCACCTCGGTGCGCCGCGCGGAAGTCCTGATGCGCGACATCGCGGCGTCCAGCCAGGAACAGAGCACGGGCATCGCGCAGGTCAACCAGGCGATCGCGCAGATGGACGACGCGACGCAGCAGAACGCGGCCCTCGTCGAAGAAGCCGCCGCAGCAGCCGCCGCGCTGCAGGAACAGGCACGCGAACTGGATGCCGTCGTCAGCACCTTCAAGCTGGCGGCAAGCACGCCGGCCGCCGCTGCGCCGGCAGGCCGCAAGCTCCTGGCCACCTGATCCTCTCGGCCGGTTCCCACCGGCCATTTTTTCAATTCGGGGTCAGAGCACATTTCGGCGCAAATTCGGGGTCAGAGCCTGACCCTTCCCCTCAAATTTTCACTACCTGCACCAGATTGATCAGTGTAAGTCGGGCGAGCTGGAAGGCGTGGCG
>NZ_JBKYMO010001178.1:0-564 GCF_047302915.1 Massilia sp. CT11-108
TGCCGGGACGAGCCACGGCGCGGTGGTCCTGCCGCCGCAAGCGGTCCAGGAAGGTCCGGACGGACGCTTCGTCTACCTGGTCGGGGCCGACGGCAAGGTGGCGCCCCGGCCGGTGCGGCTGCTGCGCATCCAGGACGAACTGGCGGTGGTCGCCGGTGTCGAAGGAGGCGTGCGCGTCGTGCTGGAAGGCGGCCAGAACCTGCGGCCGGGCATGCGCGTGCGCATCGCCGCGCCGGAGACGCCATGAACCTGGCCCGCTTCTGCCTGCAACGGCCGATCGCCGTCCTGCTGCTGTGGCTGAGCGTCATCGTGGCGGGCTTCGCCTGCTGGCTGCAGTTGCCGGTGGCTGCCCTGCCGGTCTACGACATGCCCACCATCCAAGTCGGCGCGCGCCTGCCCGGCGCCAGTCCGGAAACGATGTCGACCTCGGTGGCGACGCCGCTCGAAAAGCAGTTCTCCGCCATCCCCGGCCTGCTCGCCACGACCTCGAGCAGCATCCAGGGCGAGACCCAGATCACCCTGGAATTCGACGCCAGCCGCAACATCGATGCCGCCGCCGCCGAC
>NZ_JBKYMO010001179.1:0-564 GCF_047302915.1 Massilia sp. CT11-108
CGCCTGCGTCCGCTGCGCGGCAGCCATCTCGTGCTGCCCGCATGGCGGCTGCCGCTGGCGCGCGCGGTGAGCCTGATGCATCCGCACGACGGCCGGCCCGTGTTCGCGTTTCCGTGGGAAGGCGCAACGCTGGTCGGCACGACGGACCTGGACCACACGGACGGCATGGATCGCGCGGCCCGCATCACGCGCGCGGAAGTGGCTTACCTGATGGCGGCGCTGCAGGCGCAGTTCCCGCATCTGCAACTAACCGACCGGGACATCGTGGCCACTTACGCGGGCGTGCGCCCCGTCGTCGCGGGCAAGGAGGGCGGGGCGCCGTCGCAGGAAGGGCGCGAGCATGTCGCGTGGAGTTCGGCCGGCCTCGTGGCGATTGCCGGCGGCAAGCTCACGACGTTCCGCGCCATTGCGCTCGATGCGCTGCGGCTGGTAAAACAGCAGCTGCCCGGCTGGAACGATCCGCTCGATGCCCGCGCCGTGTTCGCGCCCGTGTCCCAGGTCGGCGCCGGTGTGCCGCGGCGCCTCCTCGGCCGTCATGGCGCTTGCGCGGCGGCGCTGCTGGAC
>NZ_JBKYMO010001180.1:0-562 GCF_047302915.1 Massilia sp. CT11-108
TCGCAGCCTTCGAAATCGCCCGAGCCGGACATCTCCAGGTCCAGTTCGCGCGCGCTGCCCGACAGCTTGACGTTGCCCGGCCCGCGCATGCGTGCCGTCACCTTGCTCGCGCGCAGGCCGTCCGCTTCCAGGTCGCCGGAGCCGCCGGCCTGCACGGACAGCGTGCCGCTCACGTCGGCCAGTTCCACGTCGCCCGGACCGTTCAGCGCCAGGTCGACGTCGCCGGCTTTCAGGTGCTGCAGCTCGAGGTCGCCGCTGCCGCTGGACGTCACGGTCAGCTGGCGCACGGTGCCGCTCGCGTGGACGTCGCCCGGGCCGTTGCCGGCCAACGTGAAGCGCTCGGCGTTGATGCGGTCGATCTCGACGTCGCCGCTGCCGGCCACCGTCAGGCGTTTCAGGGCAGACGCGCCGATGCGGACGGTGACGGTCTCGCGGCGCTTGCCGAAGTTGAAGAAGAAACCGTTGCGCTGCACGGGCCGCACGACGAGCGTGTCGCCGCGCACGACGGTCTCGATCTCGGCCAGCTGCTTGCGTTCGCCGCTCAGTTCCAGCGACGGCTTCG
>NZ_JBKYMO010001181.1:0-562 GCF_047302915.1 Massilia sp. CT11-108
CTCGTGCGCAACCTGGCGCGGGGCCGCGGCAAGCAGGTACGGCTGGAGACGCTGGGCGCCGACGTGGACCTCGACCGGCGCGTGCTGGGCGTCGTGCGCGAAGCGCTGAACCACCTCGTCACCAATGCCGTCGACCACGGCATCGAGACGCCCGACGAGCGCGCGCGCGCGGGCAAGGATCCGGCCGGGCGCATCGAGATCGCGGTGACGCAGCGCGACGCGCGCATGGTGTGCGTGCGCGTGCGCGACGACGGCGCCGGCATCGACGCGGACGCGGTCGCGCGCCGTGCCGGCGTGGACGCGGCGGAACTCGCGCAGATGAGCGAACAGCAGCGCCTGCAGCTCGCCCTGCGGGCCGGCGTGTCGACCCGCACCGAGGTCACGTCCGTGTCGGGCCGGGGCGTGGGCCTGGCCATCGTGGCGGACAAGGTGGCGGCCAGCGGCGGCCAGCTGGTCGTGGGCACCGTGCCGGGCGCCGGCGCGGGTTTCGACCCGGTGTCGGTGGAGCCGTGATACGCCGTGTCCGGCACGATCACCCCCGTGCCGCCGGGACGGACCGGGG
>NZ_JBKYMO010001182.1:0-561 GCF_047302915.1 Massilia sp. CT11-108
GCACCGCGCCGGGCACCGGCCGTCGCAGCTGTCGGGCGGCCAGCAGCAGCGCGTGGCGATCGCGCGTGCCCTCGTGGCCGGGCCGGCCATGCTGCTCGCCGACGAACCGACCGGCAACCTCGACACCGCGCACGGCGACGACGTCATGCGCCTGCTACGGAACATCAACGCCGAGGGCACGACCGTCGTGATGGTCACGCACTCGCCCGCGCACGCGGCGCAGGCGTCGCGCACGCTGCGCCTGCTCGACGGCCGCATCGTCGTCGACGCGCTGCTGGCGGCATGAGGAGGCCACGATGAATTTGCGCGATTTCCGCATCGGCTGGCGCCTGCTCGTCAAGGAGCCGGCGTATTCCGCGGTGGTGGTGCTCGGCCTCGCGGTCGGTATCGCCGTGTGCTTTTTGCTGCTCGGCTACGTGCGCCACTCGTTTTCGTACGACGAGCACGTGCCCGAACGCGAGCGCGTGTTCCAGTTGCAGGAACGATGGAACCTGGCCCTGCTCGGCACCGGCTGGGGCAGCACCGCCAGCCTCCCCGCGCGCGACGCGGCGGTGCTGCCCC
>NZ_JBKYMO010001183.1:0-560 GCF_047302915.1 Massilia sp. CT11-108
TTTTTCCACCCACACCCCGCAACCCCCCATGTACCCCGGCGGGGGGGGCGGGCATATGTTTAAACGACACCGCCGCGCGCCGGGCCGCGCGCCCGCTGCCGAAGCAGGCCGTCAACAGATAGCCGCCCGTCGGCGCTTCCCAGTCGACCATCTCGCCCGCCACGAACACGCCCGGCAGCCCGCGCAGCATGGCGCCGTCGAGCGCGTCGAAACGCACGCCGCCCGCGCTGCTGATCGCTTCATCGATCGGGCGCGGACGTTTCAGCACGAGCGGCAACGCCTTCAGCGCCCGCGCCACCTTGACGGGGTCCGCGTAGTCGGCCTTGCCCAGGCATTCGTGCAGCAGCCCCGATTTCACGCCCTTGATGCCGAGACGGCTCTGCAGATGGCTGGACATCGAGCGCGTGCCGCGCGGCCGGCTCACCTCGTCCAGCACGCGCCGCGGGTCGTGGTCGGGCAGCAGGTCCAGCAGCACGGTCGCCTGGCCGGCCTGCGCGATGCGGTCGCGGATGCCCGCCGACAGCGCGTACACGAGGCTGCCCTCGATGCCGGTCGCGGTG
>NZ_JBKYMO010001184.1:0-559 GCF_047302915.1 Massilia sp. CT11-108
GCAACCGCGGTGTGCAGACGTATGGCACGGTGGACGTTCCGCCCAGCAGGGGCGGCGCGGCGGTCCGGAGCCTCGGCGGCTCCGGCGCCGTGCTGCTGGGCGGCCAGACCCTGACGCTGACCGATGCCGGCGATACATTTACTGGCAGCATCCACGGCTCGGGCGGCCTGACGATCGCGGGCGGCACCGAGACGCTGGCCGGTACCAACACCAATACGGGCGCCACGTCAATCGGCCACGACGGCGACCTCGCGCTGTCCGGCTCCGGCAGCATCGCGCTGTCCAGCGGCGTCGCCAACAACGGCGTGCTCGATATCGCCGCGACCAGCAACGGCGCGCAGGTGCGCACGCTGTCCGGCTCCGGTGCCGTGCTCCTGGGCGGTCAGACGCTGACGCTGACCAATGCCGGCGATACGTTCGCCGGCAGTATCCAGGGCTCGGGCGGCCTGGCGATTGCGGCCGGCACCGAAACCCTGACGGGTGTGAACACGCACACCGGCGCCACGGCGGTATCGCAAGGCGCGACATTGGCCCTGGCCGGCAACGGCAGCATCGGCAA
>NZ_JBKYMO010001185.1:0-558 GCF_047302915.1 Massilia sp. CT11-108
GCCGCCACCCCCGGGGGCCCCGCCCCCACGCCCCCCCCGCCCCGCCCCGGCGCCGACGAAACGCCGCTGCGCGAACAGGGACAGGTCGAGCATCGGTGCGCGGACCCGGCGCTCGGTGGCGAGGAACAGCGCGAACAGGGCCAGCGCGGCCGCGGCGCGTGCCAGCACGGCCTGGCTGGTCCAGCCCTCGGCGGGGCCGGAGATCAGGGTCCACGTGAAGGCGAACATGGCCGCCGCGAACAGGACGATGCCCGGCACGTCGAGCGTCCGCTGCGCCGCACCGCGCGACTCCGGCACGTGGCGCAGGACGGCGAGCGCCAGCCCGGCACACACGGGCAGGTTGACGAAAAATGCCCAGCGCCAGCCGAGCCAGCGGCTGATGACGCCGCCGATCAGCGGCGCACACACCATCGTCAGGCCCATGATCGTGCCCCAGAAGGCCCACACGCGGGCGCGCTCCCGCTCGCCATGGAACGCATGGCCGATCACGGCCAGCGACGGCGCCAGCAGAAAGGCCGCGCCGACGCCCTGCGCGGCGCGGGCGAGGTACAGTGCCCG
>NZ_JBKYMO010001186.1:0-558 GCF_047302915.1 Massilia sp. CT11-108
ACCGAGGAACGCGGCACGGTGCTGCGGCTGTCGCTGCCCGCCAGCCGCGCCGCCACGCTCGTGACCACGCTGTCGATCGCGGAGCGCCGCCCATGACGGTTCCGGACGTCGTGACCGTGGGCGAGGCGATGGCGCTGCTGATCGCGCGCACGCCGGGCCCGTTGGAGGCCGTCGACGAATTCGAGCGCGCCACCGCGGGCGCCGAATTGAACGTCGCCGTCGGCCTCTCCCGGCTGGGCTTCCACGTCGGCTACATCGGCAGCCTGGGACAGGACAGCCCGGGGCGCTACCTGCGCGCCTTCATGGCCGGCGAGCGGCTCGACCTGCGCCACCTGTGGCTGGACGCGCGCTACCCGACCGGCCTGATGCTGAAACAGATGGCCGCCGACGGCGCCGATCCCGAGGTCGAATACTTCCGGCGCGGCTCGGCCGCGAGTCACCTGTCGGCACGCGACATGCCGGCGCCCGACAGCAAGAATAAAAGAGACAACTCCGAGCCCACGAGACGGAGCTACATGTCGTATGGCGTGGTGTGGGTGGAAAAAAATTGGGGGGGGG
>NZ_JBKYMO010001187.1:0-557 GCF_047302915.1 Massilia sp. CT11-108
CGCGTCGTGGCCCGTGCTGCTGCCCGTGCGCCAGGCCGACGGCTCGCTCGCGATCCGGCCGGCGCTGATTCGCCGCAGCGCCGATACGGCGCCGGGCTACCTGCCGCTCACGCGCGCGAACATCATCCGGCAGTCGTTCAAGCTGCTCGGCGAACGTTACGGGTGGGGCCACCAGTTCGACGCGCGCGATTGCAGCGGCCTGATCGCCGAGACCTACCGCACCATGGGCCTGCTGCTGCAGCACAGTTCCGGGCTGCAAGGCACGTCGACGGCGCTGAAACACCGCGCGTTCACTGCGGCGGACACCCATGAAGCGCGTGTAAAAGCGGTGCGGGAGGCGCAGGTGGGCGACCTCGTCGTCGTGCCGGGCCACGTGCTGATGATCATCGGCCACGTGAACGGCGCGCCGTACGTGATCCAGGACGTGCCGTATGCCGTCTTCAAGGATCCGGCGAGCCGCGCGCGGCGCCGGGCGCACCGGGACCTGTGGGTTTTAAACAAATCACCGCCCCCCCGACCGGGCGAGAAGGGGGTTTGGGGGGGGGTGGGTTAAAAAA
>NZ_JBKYMO010001188.1:0-556 GCF_047302915.1 Massilia sp. CT11-108
GGCGGCGTGCTGGAATACCGCTACGACACGGCGCGCCGGATCGCGGAACTGATCAACGAGAACGGCGACGTGCACCGCTTCGTCTACGACGCGCTGGACCGCCTCGCCGAAGAAACGAGCTTCGATGCGCGCGTGACGCGCTACCGCTACGACGACAGCGGCCTCGTCGTCGGCAAGGACGAACTGGGCTGCGCGCCGCGCACGGAACTGACGCCCATCGCGACGACGTATGTGCGCGATGCGCTGGGCCAGCTGACGGAAAAAGTGATCTCGCGCGTGACGGGTGCGGCGCAGGCGCAGCAGATGCGGCTGCGCTTCGCCTACGACGCGCTGGGGCGCATGACGCATGCGATCAATGCGGATGCCGTTGTCAGCATGGCGTATGACGCTATCGGTCAGCTGGTGATGGAGCAGACGGATGCCTCGGGTACGTCGACCATGGTGCGTCATGAGTACGACGAGCTGGGCAACCGGGTGCGGACGACGCTGCCGGATGGCCGCATCCTGAACAACCTGTACTACGGCTCGGGTCACCTGCACCAGGTGAACCTGGACG
>NZ_JBKYMO010001189.1:0-555 GCF_047302915.1 Massilia sp. CT11-108
TCGCCGTCCCATCCGGCGACCGCCGCACGGCGCCGCGTCCGCCCCAGCCGACGCCGGCCGTCCCAACCTGAATCGAGCCCCGACCATGCCGGAAACGACGACAACCCAACAAACATCGAACCGCCACGTCATCGTGAGCGGCCTGCTGTTCGCCTTCATCGCGCTGATCGGCGTCCTGATCGTGCTGTATGCCTGGAACCTGCCGCCGTTCCACAGCGCGCTGCAGACGACGGAGAACGCGCTGGTGCGGGGGCAGGTGACGATCATCAGTCCGCAACTGTCCGGCTACATCGTCGAAGTGGACGTGCAGGATTACCAGGTGGTCCACCAGGGCCAGCTGCTGATGCGCATCGACGACCGCATCTACCAGCAGAGACTGGACCAGGCCAAGGCCCAGCTGGCGACCACGCGCGCCGCGCTGGCGAACTTCGCGCAAAGCCGCGGCACGGCCAGCGCCACCATCCAGCAGAACCAGGCCGCCGTCGCCAACGCGGCTGCCCAGGCGCAGCGCGCGAATGCCGACCTGAAACGCGTGGAAGAACTGGCGGCCGACGG
>NZ_JBKYMO010001190.1:0-553 GCF_047302915.1 Massilia sp. CT11-108
ATAGGGGAGCCGTAGAGAAATCGAGTCCGAACAGGGCGACAGTCGCTGGGTGTAGACCCGAAACCAGGTGATCTACCCATGGCCAGGATGAAGGTGCGGTAACACGCCCTGGAGGTCCGAACCCACTAATGTTGAAAAATTAGGGGATGAGCTGTGGGTAGGGGTGAAAGGCTAAACAAACCTGGAAATAGCTGGTTCTCTCCGAAAACTATTTAGGTAGTGCCTCAAGTATCACCATCGGGGGTAGAGCACTGTTATGGCTAGGGGGTCATTGCGACTTACCAAACCATTGCAAACTCCGAATACCGATGAGTGCGAGCTTGGGAGACAGACGTCGGGTGCTAACGTCCGGCGTCAAGAGGGAAACAACCCAGACCGCCAGCTAAGGTCCCAAAGATTGGCTAAGTGGAAAACGAAGTGGGAAGGCTAAAACAGTCAGGATGTTGGCTTAGAAGCAGCCATCATTTAAAGAAAGCGTAATAGCTCACTGATCGAGTCGTCCTGCGCGGAAGATGTAACGGGGCTAAGCCAGTCACCGAAGCTGCGGATATGT
>NZ_JBKYMO010001191.1:0-551 GCF_047302915.1 Massilia sp. CT11-108
CGCACCACCCGGCCTCGTCGCCGGCGTGATCGCCGCCGGCGCCATCGAAGCCGGCCTGCTCGACACGGCCCGCCTGCGCATCGAACTGGAGGCGCTGCTGCGATGAGCGCGGAGAATGAAGACCTGAGCGGCTACTCGATGCTGGACCTGTTCCGCATGGAGACGCGCGAGCAGATGCGCGTGCTGACGGAAGGCCTGCTGCTGCTCGAACAGGGCGCGGTCGACGCGGCCCGGCTGGAATCGATGATGCGCGCGGCGCATTCGGTCAAGGGCGCGGCCGCGATCGTCGGCCTGGAGCCGGCCGTGCGCCTCGCGCATGCGATGGAAGACGTGCTGGTCGCGGCGCAGGAAGGCCGGGCCCAGCTCGACGCGAGCGGCGTGGACGTGCTGCTGGGCGCCGTCGACGTGCTGCAGCAGCTGGCGGAAGCCGATGGCGCCAACGCCCCGCGCGGCAACCGTATCGCGGCCACGGTCGCGGCACTGGGCGCCCTGCACGGCCAGGGCAAGGCGGCACCCGCCGCCGCCCCGCCGCCGGCGCAGGTACCCACACC
>NZ_JBKYMO010001192.1:0-550 GCF_047302915.1 Massilia sp. CT11-108
GGGCGGCGCTGCGCGATCTCGGCCCGCTGCTGCAGCGCACCGCCGCCCCGCGCGACTACCGCATCGTCGTCGCCCACCTGGTGCCGGAATACCTGCCCGCGTGCCTGGAACCCGGCAAGGCGAACTTCGCCTACTGCACCTGGGAATCGGATCGCATACCGGCGCACTGGCCGGCCATCCTGAACCGGTTCGACGGCGTCCTGGTACCGTCGACGTTCAATGCCGAGGTGTTCCGGGCCGGCGGCGTGACCGTTCCGCTGCATGTGGTGCCGCACATCCGCCGCCACGCGCACGACGACGTCGCGCCCGGCCAGCTCGACGACATGCGCCGCCAGCTCGGCATCCCCGCCGGGCACCACGTGTTCTACACGATCGGGGCCTGGATGCTGCGCAAGGACTTGCCGCGCCTCATCGAGGCGTTCGTCGAGGAATTCGACGCCGACGAGCCGGTCGCGCTCTGCATCAAGACCTCGACCCGGCCCGTCCATTTCCCGCTGCCGCACGAAGCCGGCAGGACGTCGCTGCAACTCGTCGAGGCGCAGCTGGCGGC
>NZ_JBKYMO010001193.1:0-548 GCF_047302915.1 Massilia sp. CT11-108
CTCCAGCCGCGGCGGCGGACATCGCCACGCCGGCCCCGCCGCGGCTGGAGATCCGCCGCCGCGATGGCGACGACGCGCTGCTCGTTGTCGGCCGGGGCGGGCCAGTTCGATTCGACGTTGCCCGCGTTGACCGCGACCATCGTGAACAGATGGATCTCCTTCGTCCCGCGCGGCAGCACGAGGTCGGCCGACGTCTCCGGCTGCGCCTTCGTGTTCACCCGCGTAAACAGCGCGCGAAAATTGTCGGTGGAGGCGGCGAGGCAGTCGCGCAGGAAGGCCAGCCGTTCCGTATAGGTCAGGGTCGGATCGGGCGCCGGGTGGTCGGGATCGCCGACCTTCGCGAGGATCGCGCTCTCGGTCGCCGTGTAGATGAAGTACCCGGTCGCGCCGGCGGCGGGCGCCCACGACACGCGCACATGATGCTCGCCGCGCGCGTCGGCCAGGCTGGCGCGCTTGACGATTTCCGGCGGCTCCGGCGCGGGCGGGATCGGGTCGGACGCGTAGGCGATGTTCGGCCCCGGTTCCGTCGTGGAGCCGGAGACGGGCGG
>NZ_JBKYMO010001194.1:0-545 GCF_047302915.1 Massilia sp. CT11-108
GTGCGCGTGCGGGACGTCGCCGCGCTGCTCGTGCCGGAACGGCGCGAACTGCTGGACGCCTTCGCGGCCCTGGCCGCCATCGCGCTCGAGCGCGTGCACTACGTGGACGTGGCCCAGGACGCCGTCGTGCGCATGGAGGGCGAGCGCCTGCGCAACTCGCTGCTGGCGGCGCTGTCGCACGATCTGCGTACGCCGCTCACGAGCCTCGTCGGCCTGTCCGAATCGCTGACCTTGTCGCGTCCGACGCTGGCCGCCGCGCAGATGGAGCTGGCGAACGCATTGCGCGACGAGGCCCGGCGCATGAGTACCCTCGTCGCCAACCTGCTCGACATGGCGCGCATCCAGAGCGGCGGCGTGAAGCTCAACCTGGAATGGCAACTGGTCGAGGAGACGATCGGCAGCGCGCTGCGGGCCTGCCGCTGGCAGCTGGGCGGACGATCGGTCGACACGCAGATCCCGCGCGGCCTGCCGCTCGTGCGCTTCGACGCGGCGCTGCTCGAGCGCGTGCTGTGCAACCTGCTGGAAAACGCCGGCAAGTACACGCC
>NZ_JBKYMO010001195.1:0-544 GCF_047302915.1 Massilia sp. CT11-108
GCGCTGCGCGCGCGCATCCAGGCGGCGCTCGCGGGACGCACGTACGCGGGCGTGATCGTGGCGCTCGTGATCGGCGACCAGCGCGGCATCGAGCAGGCCGACTGGCAGGTGTTCAACCGCACCGGCATCGGCCACCTCATTTCGATCTCGGGCCTGCACATCACGATGATCGCGGGACTCGCCGCGTGGGCCATGTCGGCGCTGTGGCGCCGCTCGTTCTTCACCGATGCGCGCCTGCCGCTGCGGCTGCCGGCACAGAAGGCCGCCGCGCTGGCCGGCACCACCGTCGCCTTCCTCTACGTGCTGCTGGCCGGCTTCGGCGTGCCGGCACAACGCACCCTGTACATGCTGTCCGTCGTCGCGCTCGCATTGTGGATGGGGCGTCTCGCGGCCGTGTCGCACGTGCTGTGCGCGGCGCTCGCGGTCGTCGTGCTGCTCGATCCGTGGGCCGTGCTGTGGCCGGGGTTCTGGCTGTCGTTCGGGGCCGTGGCCGTCATCCTGTTCGCGGGTCATGGCCGCATCGGGCCCCCGCCCGCGGGTCCGC
>NZ_JBKYMO010001196.1:0-544 GCF_047302915.1 Massilia sp. CT11-108
TCTTTTTTCGTGGGCAGGGTCTGTTGTGTATAAGTGAGAGATCTCGGGCTGCGCCGACAGCGCGACGATGGCGCCGGCCAGCGCGAGATACGACGTCGCCACCTGCGGATCCGGCATCGAGCCCGAGCTGTCGACGTACAGGTCCAGGTCGACGGGCATGGGCGTTTCCTCGGTGCCGGCGTCCGTCTCGACGCCGCGCTGCACCGTCGTCACGCCGGGGATCGGCCGGGGACTCAGCATCAGGCTTTGCAGCCAGTCGATGCGGTCGAGCGGCTCGCCGATGTCCCACGGTTCGACGGCGGCGATGCGCGGCTCGCCCGCTTTCGGCGCGCGCCGGCGCGGGAACGGGATCAGGTAAGGCTGCGCGCGTTCGCGGTAGTAGCGCATCGCGATCTCGTGGTCGGTGAGCGCGATGCCGGCCCCCTTCAGGATCGCACCGTATTCGAACGGCTCGCGGGCCTGGCCCGGCCCCGCGGGGGATTATAACAAAAACGGGACCAAAAAAACGCGCGAAAAAGCAAAATGGCGCGTAGGGGATTAAAAA
>NZ_JBKYMO010001197.1:0-543 GCF_047302915.1 Massilia sp. CT11-108
CCCCCCCCCCTTTTTTTTCAACCCCCACCCCCCAAACCCCCATGTAGCCCCGTCTCGGGGGCGCGTACATGTTAAAAACCCACAGCTCGCCGGACACGGCCAGGTCGCCGAACGCCTTCGCCACGGCCAGCGGCTCGGGCAGGATGCGCGTCGACAGCAGGCCGGTGCGCGACGCGGCCTGCCACGCCACGATCAGGAAGACCGGCAGCGCCCACGGCGCCAGCGGGGCGAGCAGGCGTTGGATGGACGCGGCGCCGCGCGGCTGCGCGGACGCCGGGAGGGTCCGGATCGCGCCCATCACGCCACCTTCTTCGGCAGGCGCTGTGGCACGATATCGACGGCCATCACTTCGCCAAAAGGACCGGTGATCGAATGCCCGCCGTGCTCCCGGCCTTTGCCGAGCAGCGGGAACACGAGTTCCGCGAAGCGGTACGACTCTTCCAGGTGCGGGTAGCCGGACAGGATGAATGTCTCGATGCCGAGGTCCTGGTACTCGCGCATGCGCGCGGCCACGGTCTCCGGATCGCCGACGAGCGCCGTGCC
>NZ_JBKYMO010001198.1:0-535 GCF_047302915.1 Massilia sp. CT11-108
GCGTGGCCGCCGCTGCCTGTCCGGGCATGCCGTCCAGCGAACTGAGGATGCCCTGCCGCTCCTGAACCGGCTGCTCTTCGGGCGAGAGCAGGCTGGGCCGGCCGCCACGGACCGGGCGATCGCCTTGATGTTGCAAATCAGCTCCTTAAAAAAGTTTGCATTACTTTACAAGAATCAAGACAATTGTGCCTCTAATTTGCTTTTAATCGTGCGCGATTAACACAATTGGTGAGTTTTTGCGTTTTTTCAATCGTGCGCGGGGTTGTCGCTTACCGGATTTATACTTTCGGGAAATATTTCTTCGACAACAATGTGAACAGCTTCCGGAGAGAGCGGTGTGGGTGTTGGCAGTGACGGTGTATTTCGTGTTGGCGTGCGCGATCAGCTGGATGGTGCTGTTCCCGGCCGGCCGCGAATTCGTGCTGGACGCGCTGGCGGGGGGCCGGGGGCGGCGCGGCCCCGGCGCGTATAAAACACAGACGCGGCCGCCGCAAAGAGAGGGGGTGATGGGGGGGGTGGCCGGGTCAGTAAAAAA
>NZ_JBKYMO010001199.1:0-528 GCF_047302915.1 Massilia sp. CT11-108
ACGACGGGTTCGCCGGCGCGCTCACGTGCAGGCGTTGTGCCGCGCCCGCCACGCTGCCCGCCTGCAGCAGGGCGTCGAGGTCGACGAGGAGATTGAGGTCGAGCGTCTGAAGAGTCATCGCGAATGCTGCATACGGTGCACGGGTTGCCTGCAAGGATATCACTTTACGCACGGCCCGCGGTCCGCCGATGATGGCGGCATGAACACACTCTTTCCCCTGCTGGCCGTGTGCATCTGGACCGGCAACACGCTCGTCACCAAATCCGCGGCCACCGCCATCGCACCGGCCGCCATCGCCTTCTATCGCTGGGTGCTCGCCGGCGCGATCCTCACGCCGTTCGTCGCGCGCGCGGTGTGGCGCAAACGCGCCGTCGTGGCGCGGCACTGGCCGAAACTCGCGCTGCTGGGCGCCCTCGGCATGGCGACGTACCAGGGCCTGGCGTACGAGGCGGCGCGGACGACGACCGCGATCAACATGGGCGTGATCGTCGCCACGATGCCGCTGATGTCCGCGCTGCTGGCCGCGCG
>NZ_JBKYMO010001200.1:0-527 GCF_047302915.1 Massilia sp. CT11-108
CCCATCAGGCGTGCCGACCACGTCCACAGGTGGATCGGGTTCCAGTCGCCACGTGCACGCCGACGATCGTGCCCCCGCCCAGTTTTGCCAGTCCCAGCGCGGACCCGAGGGCGGCCGCGCCCCGTTCGGTGCCGTCGACGGGGACGAGGATGCGTTTGTACACGATTATTTCCTCACGGCATGCTTGTGCCCGGTCTGTGGCCGCATGACCATCACGGGCACGTGGGCGTCGGCCAGCACTTTCTGCGTCACGCTGCCGGCCAGCAGCCGCGACAGCCCGCGCCGGCCGTGCGAGCCCATGAAGATCAGGTCGCAGGCGTGGCTGTCGGCAGTGGCGAGGATGGCGTCGGCCGGCGAGTAATCGAGCACCGCCAGCGAGGTGCATTTCACGCCGGCGGCTTCCGCGGCATCGGCCACGTTGCGCGCGTGCTCCTTTGCGGCGACCAGCAGGACGGCGTCGTCGAGGCCGGGATCGATGGCCATCGCGGCTTCCGCCGACGCGATGGGCGGTTGCGGCTGGCCGACGG
>NZ_JBKYMO010001201.1:0-521 GCF_047302915.1 Massilia sp. CT11-108
GGTGGGGTCACATCCGCGAGACGGTGGGACGCAGCTGTTCCAGCAGGCCGGGGATGCGTTCCTGGACGTACACGAGGAACGGCGGATCGCCCTGGAAGTCGAACGCGAAGCGCAGCGTCTCGTCGCCCATGCCGTGCAAGGCGAGACGCCAGCTGAAGCACGATTTCTCCGTCAGCACGCGGCCGTTGACGCTCGTGCGCCACGGGCACGCACCCTGCACGCGCACGACGATGTCGGGCGCGCGGTTCTTCGAGCGCAGCGTGAATTCCACGTGGCGCCGCCGGGGGCTGCGTTCGTCCTTGTCGATGACGAGGCCGGGCCACGCGATGCTGTCGTCCTTCTGCGCCGCCGCGTACCACACGGGATCCGCGTCGGGCCCGAACAGGTAGGGTAGCGGATACGGATGCATGGTGTTGGGGAAGACCTGCCGCGTCCACGCATCGAGCGGCCCGGCCGGATGCAGCCAGAACGCCTGCCAGCTCGGGGTGTCCTTGTAGTACACGAGCCGGTTCGGCGCCGGC
>NZ_JBKYMO010001202.1:0-520 GCF_047302915.1 Massilia sp. CT11-108
GCGGGCGGCCTCGCCGTCGAAGGCATGAAGCCCGTCGTCGCGATCTATTCCACCTTCTTGCAACGTGCCTACGACCAGTTGATCCACGACGTCGCGCGGCAGAACCTCGACGTGACGTTCGCGCTCGACCGCGCCGGCCTCGTCGGCGCGGACGGCGCCACCCATGCGGGCAACTACGATATCGCCTACCTGCGCTGCGTGCCGAACATGGTCTTGATGGCGGCGTCTTCGTCGATGTCGCGCAGGATGTTCGTCAGCTGCAGCGCGCGGCCCAGGTGGTGGGCAAGCAGGATGCCGTCGTCCGCCGGCAGGCCGAACACGCGCACGGACAGGCGCCCCACGGCGGCGGCCACGCGGTCGCAGTACAGGTCGAGCGTGTCGGCGGGCGGCGCGCAGATGGGCCGGTCCTCCGCATCCATCAGCATGCCGTCGATCACCGCGTGGAAGTCGGCTCGCGCGAGGCCGTACGCGGCGATGTGCGGCGCCAGCGCGCGCAGGCGTGACGCGAACGTCGTCAGCA
>NZ_JBKYMO010001203.1:0-516 GCF_047302915.1 Massilia sp. CT11-108
ATCCGCATCCACCCGAGCACGTGCCCGCGCTGGGGATGGCCGGCACCATCGGCGCCGTCGTGCTGGCCCAGCTCGTCGTGCTCGTGCTCGGGTGGATGCGGATGGCGCGCCTGTTCGCGCTGGTGGCGCTGCTGCGCTGATCCACGCGGGCGGCGCGGATCGGCTACCATGAACGCTTCGATTGCCGCCCGAAGGAACCTGCCATGACCCGCCTGCCCACCTATTTCGTCTCGCACGGAGGCGGCCCGTGGCCGTGGATGAAGGACCAGTACGGTCCCACGTATGCCGAGCTGGAAGCGTCGCTGGTCGACATCAAGCGGCAGATCGGCGTGCGTCCGAAGGCCGTGCTCGTCGTGACGAGCCACTGGGAGACGGACGACTTCACGGTATCGTCCGGCACGGCCCCCGGCATGATCTACGACTACGGCGGTTTCCCGCCGCACACGTACCAGATCCGCTATCCGGCGCCGGGCGAACCGCAGCTGGCAGCGCGCGTCGCGCAACTGCTGAACGATG
>NZ_JBKYMO010001204.1:0-516 GCF_047302915.1 Massilia sp. CT11-108
GTCGCAGTCCCGCCGACGACACGGCCACGCAAGTCCGCGCGCTGGGCCGCCGCTTCCTCGACGTGCACGCCGACCTGTCGTCCACGGCACCCGTGCGCGATGTCGTCGATGCCGCGGTCGCCCTTAACGGCCGGCTCGACATCGTCGTCAACAATGCCGGCATCATCCGCCGCGCCGACAGCCTCGACGTCGAGGAGGCAGACTGGGACGCCGTCATCGACACCAACCTGAAATCCGTCTTCTTCGTGTCTCAGGCCGCGGCGCGCCACATGGCGAAAAACGGCGGCGGCAAGATCGTCAACATCGCGTCGCTGCTGTCGTTCCAGGGCGGCATCCGCGTGCCGGCCTACACGGCGAGCAAGAGCGCCGTCGCGGGCCTCACGCGCGCGCTGGCCAACGAATGGGCCGCGCAAGGCATCAACGTCAACGCCATCGCGCCCGGCTACTTCGACACGAACAACACGGCGGCCCTGCGCGCGGACCCGGTGCGCGAGCCGGCCATCCTCGCGCGCATCC
>NZ_JBKYMO010001205.1:0-513 GCF_047302915.1 Massilia sp. CT11-108
CCGCGGGCGCGCCCGCGCGCAGGCGATCGGGCGCGCGATGGACGCGCTGCTGGCGGTGGCGCCGAAGGCCGGTTCCTATGTCTCCGAAAGCGATTATTTCCAGGCCGGCTGGCAGGACGCCTTCTGGGGCGCCAACTATCCGCGGCTCGCGCAGGTCAAGCGCAAGTACGATCCGGACGGCCTGTTCTTCGTGCGCCACGGCGTGGGCAGCGAAGCCTGGAGCGAGGACGGATTTACACGCAACGCGTGATTCCCGTTACTGCGCGTCTGGCGGGATAGCCAGCGGATGCTCGGCGCGCGCGGCGTCGATGCGCGCCTTGAGCGCGCGCGTGTTGTCGTCCTCGCCCCAGCGCTTCGTGAACGCCTGCAGGCGCGTGCGCGCCCGCTCGACACTGCCCGACGCCAGCGAAGATTCGATCGGACCGCGCGTCTCCGCCCACGCGCTCGCGCGCTGGCGCTTGCGCGTGCACGCGCTGGACGCCTCGTTCAGTTCGCGCTGCAGGCGTTCCAGCT
>NZ_JBKYMO010001206.1:0-508 GCF_047302915.1 Massilia sp. CT11-108
GGCTGGCCCGTGCGCAGCTGGCGCATCAACGTGCCCAGCTTTTCCGTCTACCGCGGCGCCGTCACGCCCGCGACGGACGCGCCGGGCCCGGGCGACGTCATCCTCACGCGCAGCGACGCGCTGGACGGTTTGCCGTCACCCTTCCGCGTGCTGTACCGCGAAGGCGGCGTGCTTCTGGTGCGCGTGGAAGGGTGAGGCGATGTCCGTCTCGCTGCGCTCGCCCTGGACCTGGCTTCCGCCCGCCGTCGCGCTGGCGCTGGTGGCCGGCATCCTCGCCACGGACACCAACCGTGCGCTGTTCCTGTGGCTGAACCGGACCGGCCAGGCCGTTGGCGACCTCGTGTGGTTCCACCTGACGATGCTGGGCGATGGCGCGGTGGCGCTCGCGCTCGTGCTGCCCTGGATCCGGCGCGCGCCGCGCCTCTTTTGGGCCGCGCTGCTGGCGGCCATCGTGGCGGGCTTGTGGACCCAGGTCACGAAGGAGTTCGTCGACGTGCCGCGTCCGTTG
>NZ_JBKYMO010001207.1:0-503 GCF_047302915.1 Massilia sp. CT11-108
GGCGAGGTTGTCGCGTTCACGCGCCAGCGCCGCCAGCCGTTCGCCGGCGGCATCGTACGCGGCGCGCTGGCCAGCCTGCAGGTCGACGTTGGCGCGCTGTTCGCCGCGCCGCGCGGCCAGTTCGGCGGACAGCTCTTCCAGCACGGCATGCAGCCGGTCGTCCTGGTGCCGGTAGGGGTGTTCCGTGCCGCCGCACACGGGGCAGGCGTCGCCGTCCACGAGCGTGGCGCGCAGCTTTTCGACGCCGTCGGCGCACGCCAGTTGGGCCGTCTTCAGCATGCGCTCGGCCTGGGTGACGGCCGCGTCCAGCGCGCTACCCGCGGCGCGTGCGGCGTCGAGTCCTTCCTGGGCTTTCGCCTGCGCCTGGGTGGCCTGGGTGGCCTGCGCATCGAGGTCGGCCAGGCGGCCGCGCTGCGTGCGCAGTGCCTGCCACGTGTGGTCGAGCGAGGCCAGGTGTTCGCGCCGCTTGTCGAGCGTGCGGCGTTCCGCGCGCAGGGCGTCGG
>NZ_JBKYMO010001208.1:0-502 GCF_047302915.1 Massilia sp. CT11-108
GAACAGGGACAACGCGGCCGCCGCGAGGCCATAGCCCGCCGCGATGCCGAGCAGGGCGCCGAGCACGCCCAGGGTCGCGCCTTCCAGCAGCACCTGGCGCAGCAGCGCACGCCGTTCCAGGCCGAGCACGCGCAGCAGCGCGAACTGCCCGCGCCGGCGCAGTACGGACAGCGCCTGCGTGGAAAACACGAGGAATGCGCCGGTGAACAGGGCGACCAGCGCCAGCACCGTCAGGTTCACCCGGTACGCGCGGCTGAGGTTATTGCTGCGGCTTTCCTGGTTGGCGTCGCCCGGCCGGCCGACCGTGAAGCGGCCGGGATAATCGCGCTCCAGCTCCGCCGCCAGCGCGCGCCCGAACGTGGCGCGGTCGACGCCGTCGCGCAGTTTCAGGTCGATGCGCGACAGCTTGCCGGTGAGTTGAAAGCGCCACTGCAGCGCGCCGATGTCCATCACGCCGAGGCGCTGGCCGCTGCGCGCGCGCAGGATCGGCCCCGCCACGCGC
>NZ_JBKYMO010001209.1:0-502 GCF_047302915.1 Massilia sp. CT11-108
GCGCTGATCGCCGCGGCGCCGGGCAGCCTCGCCGCGCGGCTGTCCGTCGCCGTCGCGCTGATGCTGTTCTGCGCGCTGAACATCCACCAGGCGCACGGCATGACGGAGCTGCATTTCGGAATCTTCGTCCTGCTCGCCTTCCTCGTCTGCTACCAGGACTGGCGCGTCATCATCGCCGCCGCGGGCACGGCCGCCGTCCACCACCTCACGTTCAACTATCTGCAGGAATGGGGCTATCCGACGCTGTGCTTCACGCATCCGGGCATCGGCATCGTGCTGCTGCACGCCGCGTACGTCGTCGTCGAGGCGGCCGTGCTGTCGTACCTCGCCGTCCGCCTGCAGCGCGAGACGACGGCCGTCGCGGCGAGCGCCGGCACCCTGCACGCCACCTTGCGGGCGATGCGCAGCAGCGCGGACCAGGTGGCGCGCGACATGGACCTGATCACGCAGACGTCCAGCGCGGTGGCGGCGGGCAGCGCCGACCTGTCCGCGCGCGCCGCGG
>NZ_JBKYMO010001210.1:0-501 GCF_047302915.1 Massilia sp. CT11-108
ACCAGCCGGTCGCGCTGCAGCTGTATGCCGCCGCCGACAGCCGGGCGGCCGGCCCGCTGCACGTCAACGAGGCGGACAACCTGCTGTACGACGGCGCCGGTGCGGCGCTGAAGAATGCCGGCGACCTGATGGAAACCGTGCTGCCCGTGCGCTTCGACGACAACCTGTGGAAGGCCCGCTTCGTCGCCCGCCGCGCCGACCTCGTCGACGGTTTCGGCCGCGTCTTCCCCTGGCTGGCCGGCGCGGGCGGCTTTGGCGCGACACTCCTCGCGTTTGCGCTGTTCCTGAACCTGGCCCGCTCGCGCAAGACGGCCGTGGACCAGCGCCGGCTGCTCGACCTCGTGCTGGACAACGTCGACGCCTACGTCTACCTGAAGGACCGCGACCGCCGCTACCGCTACGTCAACGCGAAGATGGCCGCCGCCTGCGGCCTGCCGGCGCACGAGATCGTGGGACGGCGCGACCGCGAGGTGATGCCGCCCGCGCAGGCCGACGCGCTGA
>NZ_JBKYMO010001211.1:0-501 GCF_047302915.1 Massilia sp. CT11-108
CGCGCCCAGGCATCGCGGTAGTCGGCGTCGACGGGACGCTGCAGGTTGTGCTGGGCGGCGCCCGCGTACACGGGGCAGTTGCGGCAATGGACATGGGTTGCCAGCTCGGGGCAGCTGCGGTCGCCCGCGACGCCGATGTGGCGCCAGCAGGCCTCCTCGTCCCGCGCGCGGACCGGCAGGTGCTTCATGCGTGCTGCCTCCCGCGCCGCGCATGCACGCGCGCGGCGCGCTCGCGCAGGCTCGTACCCTGGGCGAGGTCGCCACGCTGTTCGGCGAGCAGGGCCAGCCCGCACAAGGCTTCGTAGTGGTCGGGATCGAGGTAGACGCAGCGCCGCCAGCAGTCTTGCGCACCCTGCGGCCGGCCCGTGCATTCGGCCGTGAGCCCGAGCAGGAACCACGCTTCGGCATCGTCCGCGCGCACGGCGAGCAGCGCGCGGCACGCGTCTTCCGCGTGCGCCAGCCGGCCGGCGTCGGCGTGGGCCTTCGCTTCGGCCAGCAGGT
>NZ_JBKYMO010001212.1:0-499 GCF_047302915.1 Massilia sp. CT11-108
CGGGATGACGAGGCCGGCGCGGCCTGTTTCGCCCCTGCGCCGGTGAAGGCGACCAGCAACGGCTCCGTCAAGACGCCGGGCAGTGCCAGCGCGGCGCCGCTACCGGCGATCACGACGAGGAACACGCCCGTCACGATGCCCGCCACTTTATGGACGTCCAGCCAGACACGCGCCGCACCCGCATCCCATTTGACGGTCAAGGCCTGGCGCCAGCGGCCACGCCGGGGCCACCACAACCAGACGCCCAGGACGATGAGCAGCACGGCGGCCAGGCCGAACCCGCCGATGACCGCCCTGCCCGTCTCGCCCGACAGCAGGTTCGTGTGCAGGTCGACGAGGATGCCCATCAGCGAGTCGTGCGTGTCGCGCAGGCCGAGCACGTGGCCGTCGTGCGGGTCGAGGTACGCCCGCATGCTGCTGCCCCGGTACCAGACCTCCACCGCGTCCCCGGGCTGCTCCGGCAGGACGAGCATGCGCACCGGGTCGCGCGGCCACGTGC
>NZ_JBKYMO010001213.1:0-498 GCF_047302915.1 Massilia sp. CT11-108
GCGTCGACCTGGGCGGCGCCCCGGCCCAGTGCCGTGCGGCTCGCCATGCCATCGTAGTCGGCAATGCCGGCCAGGCGCGGGACGGCGCCTTCAACGTCGTCGCCGCTGCCCGGATCGACGAGCGTGACGCCGATGCCGAGCGGTTCCACTTCATAGAACAGCGCCTCCGCCAGTGCTTCCAGCGCGGAGCGCGCGGCATGGCTGAAGCCTTCGAACGCGGGCGCCTGCACGGACGCGCGGGCCAGCATCACGATGTGGCCGGCGCGGCGCGCGCGCATGCCGGGCAGCACGCGGCGCGCGAGGTTGATGGGGCCGAACACGTTTTCCTCGAACAGGGCGCGCGTGGCGCCCTCCTCGCCTTCCTCGATCGCGCCCGGATAACGCTGGGCGGCGCTCGTCGCCAGCACGTCGATGCGCCCGAACCGCCGCTCGGCGGCGACGACGGCCGTATCGACGCTGGCGGCATCCGTCACGTCCAGCGCGAGCGCCGCCCAGCGT
>NZ_JBKYMO010001214.1:0-497 GCF_047302915.1 Massilia sp. CT11-108
TCACGGGCAGCGACAACGGCAGGCGCGGCTCGTTCTTCACGGGCGTGCCGGGCCACGCGATCGAGGACGTGCTGCTGCGCGACGTCGACCTGCCCATGACCGCGACGACCGAACCCGCCGTGCGGCAGCAGGACATCCCGGAAGCACCCGCGGCGTATCCCGATCCGCACATGTTCTCGACCGTGATGCCCGCCTACGGCCTGTGGACCCGCCACGTGCGCCGCCTGACCTTGCAGCGCGTGCGCTTCACCACCACCGACCCCGACCCGCGCCCGATGCTGCTGGCGGGCCCCGACGCCGACTCTCCCTGTACACCATGAAACGACTCGTCTTCCTGCTGGCCGTCCTGCTGGGCACCGCGCACGCGGCGGAACCCGTGCGCACCTACCGCAACCCGATCCTGTACGCCGACTACTCCGATCCGGACGTGATCCGGTCCGGCGACGATTACTGGCTCGTCGCGTCGAGCTTCCACTTTTCGCCGGGCCTGCCCGTGC
>NZ_JBKYMO010001215.1:0-497 GCF_047302915.1 Massilia sp. CT11-108
GGCCCACAGGCCGCCGTCCTCGCCCGCGAAGCGCACGTGGCGGTCGTGCGGCGCGTCGCGCAGCGGGACGTCGAACGTGAGGCCGATGCCGCGGATGAAGTCCTGCTGCTCGTCGCCGTCGAATACGAACGTGTGCATGATGCGGATGGATTCGGCGCCCGCGTACAGGTACAGCCGGACGGTGAACGGGAGCCAGGCGCGGGTCTGGTCGCGGTGCCTGCCTTCCAGCCTGATCACGCTGCGCACCGGGCCTTCCTGCTCCAGCGTCGCTTTCTCGAGTTCGCTCACGAATTCGGTGCGGCGCGTGCTGCCTTCCGGCTGGTCGTCGCGCAGCGCGACGAGGCGGACGTTGCACGCGATGTCGCGGCCGGCGCGGCGGATGGCAGTCACCAGCACCGGACCGCGTGACGGCACGGTGCACTCGACGATGCCCGTGCCTGCGACGAAGCCGTCGGCCGAGCGGCGCACGGTGACGGCGTGTTGCGCGCGGGCATCGT
>NZ_JBKYMO010001216.1:0-494 GCF_047302915.1 Massilia sp. CT11-108
GACGGTAGATGCCGCCAGCAACACGGCGGCGAGCAAGGCGTTCGAAAGGCGGGGTGGGCGTGCGACGGGCGTGGGCAGGCCCGAACTGGCGTGGCGCATGATGGTCTCCGGGATAGGCATGAAGTCCCGGCGCGGACGGCCGGGATCGTTATGCGGCGGATTCTGCATCCGCCCGGAGGGAGGGTCAAACGCCGGAAAGGCTTTGCGGCGCTGTTTAGCGGCGATTACTAAACTGGCCGCGCTTGATGGTCAAACGATGCCGCCCGCCGCGCGGACAGCGGCGTGCGGCGTTTTAGTAAAGCCGCCCGTCAGCGCTGCGGTTCGAAGAACAACACCTCGCCTGTCGCGGTGGCCGCGATCAGCTGGCCGTCGTACCAGGCCGGCGAACCCTCAAAGGCACCGAGGCGCTTGACGTATTCCATGGCCGAGTACAGCGCATGCGGTCCGCCCTCGTACATGTGCTTCGTGTCCAGCTTGCCCGTGGCCGTGTCGAT
>NZ_JBKYMO010001217.1:0-491 GCF_047302915.1 Massilia sp. CT11-108
CAGCAGCACGAGAAAACAGGGCAACGCGAGCGCGAAGCGCAGCGCGGTGGCCGTGAATGGCGGCAGGCCGGCGGCGGCGATCTTGCTGGCCACGACGGTACTGCCGACGAGCACCATGGCCAGCGTCAGGTACAGGTAACCCAGGGTTTTAGCGGACACGGCGTTCTCCTCGTCATCGACATGGGAACGCAGGTTAGTCCTCGTGTGCGCGCCGGTATTGAACGAAATTGCAGGCGTACGCGCCGGGCGTGATGCCGTAGGTGCGGATGAACAGGCGCGTCATGTGGCTCTGGTCGGCAAAACCGCTGGCGGCGGCCGCGTCCGCCAGCGTCGACCCGCGCGCCAGCAATGCACGGGCCGCGTCGATGCGGCGCTGGATCAGGTAGGCGTGCGGCGTCAGCCCCGTCGCCCGCGCGAACTGCCGCACGAGCTGGAAGCGGCTGAGCCCACAGGCTGCCGCCAGGTCGGCGAGACTGGGCGCGGGCGATGAT
>NZ_JBKYMO010001218.1:0-491 GCF_047302915.1 Massilia sp. CT11-108
GCCTGGCGCAGCGCTCCGCCGGCGCGGCCCGGGAAATCAAGGCGCTGATCGACGCGTCGGTGGGCCAGATCGGCGCCGGCACCGCGCTGGTGCGCCAGGCCGGCCAGACGATGCGGGACATCGTGGACAGCGTCGATCGGGTCGCGCACATCGTGGGCGACATCGCCGCCGCCAGCCAGCGGCAGAGCGCGGGCATCGACCGGATCAGCGCGGCGATCGGCCATCTCGACGAGGTCACGCAGCGCAACGCGCTGCTGGTCGACGATGCCGCCGGTGCCGCGGCCTCGTTGCGCGACCAGGCCGGCGCGCTGGGCGAACTGGTGGCCGTCTTCCAGCTCGACCGGCAACCGGCGGCCGGCAACGCGCGTCTTGCGTGAGGCGCACATGGATATCCTCGTATGCCTGCCGGATGGCGACGCCGCGTCCTGGATCGACGAACTTGCCGCCGTGCTGCCGGCGGCCCGCGTGCGCCCATGGCGGCCGGGCGACCG
>NZ_JBKYMO010001219.1:0-489 GCF_047302915.1 Massilia sp. CT11-108
CCGCACGGCCGCTGGCGCTCGTCGCGGTGTGGTGCGACGTGGCGCAGCGCGTGTCCGTCCGCGACGGGCATGACGACGACCGCGACGTGCTGCTGTTCTTCGTGCTGGCCAATGCGCTGGCCGACGCGGACGACGCCGCGCGCGACGGCGTGTGCGCCGCCTTTGCCGCCGCCGAGGCGCTGCGCCGCTTCACGGGCAGCGACATCCTGGACGACGCCACATTCACGGACCTGGCGGCGCAGTCGGGACCGGGGCCCGGTCAGGACATGGGAAGAAAGGTCGGCGCGCGCGTGTTCGACAAGGCGCGCCGGTACTGGCAAGGGGACATGTAACGCGTCTTACTGGCGCGACGCGGTACCGGATGCCTGGCTCGCACCCGAGCCGCCCGTGCTGCCCGCCGCTGAACCGCCCGCGCTGCCTTCGACGGCCACGCTGCCGTTCATGGACGACGCCGTGTCGCGCACCGAGCCGACGGCGTCGTCCATGAAC
>NZ_JBKYMO010001220.1:0-488 GCF_047302915.1 Massilia sp. CT11-108
GCCGCTTCGTCGGCCGCGTCGAGGCGTTCCAGGATGCGCAGGGCTTCCTCGTAATACGTGCGGCCCGCGTCCGTCAAGGTGACGCTGCGGGTGGACCGGTTGAGCAGCACGGCGCCGAGACGGCCTTCGAGGGCGTCGACGAGGCGCGCGACGGACGAGGTGACGAGTCCGAGCCGGCGCGCGGCGGGCGAGAAGCCGCCGGTGGCGGCGACGGTGCAGAAGGCCTTCAGTTCGGCGAAGCGGTCCATCGTATCCTCATGTCGTGTGTGGTTTTACGCTACTCATACCAAAGGATACTGTGCCGCGCGCGGATCTGCGTCTACCATGGTTTCATGATCGATTCGGCCCGATTGGGAGGGGATGATGCGTTACTACCTGACGTTCGCGCTGCTGGGCCTCCTGATGGGCGGCCTGTGTATCGTGCTGGAAGTGCATACGGCGGCGCCGGCCGTCGCGATGATGGGGTTGTTCGGCGCCGCCGTATGCAC
>NZ_JBKYMO010001221.1:0-487 GCF_047302915.1 Massilia sp. CT11-108
AGCCTGCATCGACCGGGTCAGCTTCGGCGCCTTCGCCGCCGCCCGGACGATGTCCACGAGCTTCAACGACGATCCCACGCAGGCATCCCGTCCGTTCGACGCGGCGCGCGACGGCTTCGTGATGGGCGAAGGCGCCGGCATCCTCGTCATCGAAGACCTGGAGCACGCGCTGCGCCGCGGCGCCGTGCCGATCGCGGAACTGGTCGGCTGCTATCTGCCGCTGCTCTGGTGGACGGGCAAGGGCGGCGTCTGGCTGCTTGCGCCCGCGGCGCTGAGCCTCGTCATGTTCGTGTGGTTGCTGACGCTGCATCCCGCCGCGGCCGGCCGGGTCTACGCGATGTATGGTGCGGTGTACATCGCCACCGCGCTCGGATGGCTGTGGCTCGTCGATGGCCTGCGGCCGACGTGGACGGATATTGCGGGCGTCGCCCTGGCCTTGTGCGGCGCGGCGGTGATCGCGCTGGGGCAGCGCGCGGCGCTGTCTATT
>NZ_JBKYMO010001222.1:0-486 GCF_047302915.1 Massilia sp. CT11-108
CGTCAGTACCTGCGCCGATCCGGCCGGCCCGCCGCAGGGTCCGTGCGTCGAGGCGCAGCGACAGGCCGTCGTCGCGCAGCTGCGTCGTTACCTGCGCGAGCACGTCGCGCTGCTGCGTCTCGTTGGCGCGGAACAGCAGGCCGACGGCCAGCAGCGCGACGACGATGCCGGCCGTGCCCACCATCAGCAGGAAGCGGCGGCCCTTGCGGTCCACGAGCAGCACCGCGACGATGGTCATCAGCGCGTTCAGCACTTTCAGCAGCACGTCCGCGAGGTTGGCGCTGGAGCCGGACAGGCCCGCGCGGTTGAGGATATTGACGACGTACGCCAGCACGGAGTTGATGCCGGTCGCCTGGTTGCAGGCGAGGATCAGGCAGGCCAGCAGGAACGGCAGGACGTAGCGGCGCGACAGCAGCGGGTCCGTCACGCCGGTTGCATTCGTGTGCATGCGCGTGGGCGCGGCTGCGCGCGCGCCGCGCCCACGCG
>NZ_JBKYMO010001223.1:0-485 GCF_047302915.1 Massilia sp. CT11-108
GCGGGGACGTGTGGGTCGCGCTGAAGAACGGTGGTCTCGTACGTTCTACGGACGGCGGCGCCCACTTCGCGCCGCTGGCGGCCGTGCGCTATTGCGGCGCGGTCGGTTTCGGCAAGGCGGCGCCGGGGCACGACTACCCCGCGGTCTACATCTGGGGCGACGTGAAGGGCGTGCGCGGCATCCACCGTTCCATCGACGGCGGCGCCACCTGGACCCGCATCAACGACGATGCCCACCAGTACGGCGGACCGGGCGACGGCCAGTTCATCGTGGGCGACATGAACCGCTACGGCGTCGTCTACATGAGCACCGCCGGCCGCGGCATCGTCTACGGCAAACCCGCCGCCAACTGAACAACGCTTTTCGACAGCGATTTTTATGACCTCTATCTGTAATCGATTTCATCAGATGATGATCGCACTGGCGCTGGCCGGCGTCGTCTCCACCGCGCTGGCCGCACCCGACCTGGTGCTGCGCTACGACCG
>NZ_JBKYMO010001224.1:0-483 GCF_047302915.1 Massilia sp. CT11-108
GTGTCGCTGCTGCTCGCCAGCGCCGCGCAGCAGGCCGACGGCCAGGACGACAACCGGGCCGTGGCCCACGTGCTGCGGCTGTACCGGCACCGCCTGAACGCGACCGACACCGCGGGCGGCAATGGCGACGCACAGGCACTCAAGCGCACGGAGCACAGCTACCGGCTGCTCGCGCTGAATGCGGAGCGGGACACGGTACTGCGCCTCGCGCGCCGCATGGATATCTCGGACGAGACGGCACGCAGGCTGCTGCGCCAGATCGACTTGCTGGAGGCGCGGTATCAACAAAACTGAGCAACAGGACTAGTCGGCGGTTCCCAGGCTGCTGCGCAACCAGTCGCGCCCCCGCCCGTCCAGCGCTTTCGCGATGACGTCGGGCGGCAGGCTGTACACGGTGGCCCACGTCGCGCGGCCGTCCGGCGCGTTGGACGGGAAGCTCGTCGTCTCGATCGGCCAGTGGTACTTGCGCTTGAGCGCGCGGAC
>NZ_JBKYMO010001225.1:0-483 GCF_047302915.1 Massilia sp. CT11-108
AAGCGGCCGCCGGGACGCCGGCCGCTTCAATAACGTGGCGTATGGCATCCGCATCGAAGCTTTGTGTTTGCCCCGCCAGCACGCGCGCAGCCTCATCTTGTGAATACGCCGGACGCCAGGGCCGCGGCATGCACAGCGCCACGTAAGCGCACGCGGCCGCCAGCAGGCGGTGCGGCAGACCGAGCCCATCGGCATCCAGGTTGCGGAAATAGCCGCTGCCGTCCAGCCGTTCGTAGGCGTGCGACGCCAGTGCGGCTTCAAGACGCAGGGTCGGGATCTGGACGCCGGCCCGCGCGGTCCAGTACGGCACGAGCCGGATCTTTTCCCAGTCGGCGGCGCTGAGTTTTCCCTCCCGTTCCCATATCGTGTTCGATACCGCTGCGCGGCCCATGCCGTGGATGAGGGCGGCGCGGCCGAGACTTTGCTGCTGGGCCGGCGACAGGTCCGCGCGCGCGGCGGCCGCTTCCACCAGCTCGGCCACGC
>NZ_JBKYMO010001226.1:0-483 GCF_047302915.1 Massilia sp. CT11-108
GTATGCGGGCGCGCCGCCAGGATGCC
Organism: Massilia sp. CT11-108; assembly: GCF_047302915.1. Classification (NCBI taxonomy): domain Bacteria; kingdom Pseudomonadati; phylum Pseudomonadota; class Betaproteobacteria; order Burkholderiales; family Oxalobacteraceae; genus Massilia; species Massilia sp. CT11-108. The sequence goes on from NZ_JBKYMO010001226.1 coordinate 27, forward strand.
GGCACCCGCCATCCCGCGCGCGCCGCCCAGCACGGCGACGTCGCCATAGGTGCCCTTGTGCGAATTGTTGCGGCGCGGCGCGAGACAGCCCGCGAACAGTGCAGGCGCGTTCAGGCGCGCGTGCGCGGCTTCCGTGTGCAGGCCATGCGCACCGAGGCGGTTGACGTGCACGCGGCCCGCGTGGTCGCAGCCGTCGCCCGTGTGCAGGCCCGGTTTGTCGCCGAGGAAGGTGATCGTATGCGTGGCGCGCACGGCGATGCCGTCCGGGCCCACGACGCACCCCGTGTCCGCATCGAGGCCGCTCGGCACGTCCAGCGCGAGCACCGGACACGTCATGCCGTGCGTGCGTTCGACGAGCGCGCGCGCCTCGCCCGCGAGCGGACGCGCGAGGCCGATGCCGAACAGGCCGTCGACGACGAGGCAGCAGCCATGGCAGTCCGCGAGGTCCGCCACGAAG
>NZ_JBKYMO010001227.1:0-480 GCF_047302915.1 Massilia sp. CT11-108
CGACCTCGCCGTATCGGAAGCAGCGGCGCGCACGAAAGGGTTCGTGTCCCCGGTGGCCGGCCAGGCCGACATCCTCGTCGTGCCCGACCTGGAAGCGGGCAATATGCTGGCCAAGCAGCTGGAGTACCTGGCGGAAGCTCAGGTGGCCGGCATCGTGATCGGGGCGCGCGTGCCCATCATGCTCACCAGCCGCGCGGACGGCCCGCTGGCCCGGCTCGCGTCGTGCGCGCTCGCGTCCCTGCTCGTGCGCCACTCGACAGGTCTCGCCGTGATCGGATCATCATGAGCAAGGGATATGCATGCATCAACGCCGGCTCGTCCAGCATCAAGTACGCCGTCTACGTCGAACGGGGCGCGGATCTCGTCGCGACGGCGCACGGCCAGGTGGCGGGTCACGGCCCCGCCGGTGTGTTATAAACATAAGACGCTGCCGACGAATTGAGAGGTGTTGATGTGGGGGGTGGGCGGTTGAATTAAAAA
>NZ_JBKYMO010001228.1:0-480 GCF_047302915.1 Massilia sp. CT11-108
GCGCTGCCCCTGTGCGCGGCGCTGCGCATCCAGGAGCATTACACCCACGGCGTCGTCGACACGCGGCATTACGCGGGCGCGGCGTACCTCGCGCTATCCGCGCTGACCGCGTGGCTGGCCGGCGGCTACATCACGCTGCACCGCAGCCGCTGGGCGTTCGTGGTCTTCGTGCTGCCCGCCGTGCTGGCGGTCCGCCTGGCCACCGCCTCGACGGTGCTGGGGCTGGCGGCGGCCAGCGCCGTCGTCCTGCTCGGACTCCTCTACACGGTCTTCCGCCCGGGCCGCAGCGCGGCGGACGACACCGTCGCCACCGCCGCCTCCGCCCTGCCGCTGCAGGCGTGCCTGTACATCGCCCTGTTATGGGCGGGATCGATGCTGTACCAGGCGGGCCTGGTGGCCACCGGCACGCATCCGCAGGTCATGACGCCGACGCCCGCCGGCGGCCCGACGGCTGCGTACCGCTCGGACCCGGTGCTGCGG
>NZ_JBKYMO010001229.1:0-479 GCF_047302915.1 Massilia sp. CT11-108
GTCGCCGCGATCGAGACGGCCGATCTGGCCGCCATGAAGACGAACCAGATCGCCGCGCTGACGACGAACCAGGTGTCCGCCGGCCTGACGACGAACCAGATCGTCGCGCTGACCACCTCGCAGGCAGGCGCACTGAGCACCGCGCAGACCGCCGCGCTGACCACGAACCAGGTTGCCGCACTGCAGACCGCCGACCTCGCCGCGTTCAAGACGAGCCAGGTTGCCGCGCTGACCACGAACCAGATCTCGGCCGGCCTGTCCACGAACCAGCTGGCGTCGATGGTGACCACGCAGATCGCCGCGCTGACGACCGCCCAGGTGTCCGCTGGCCTGACGACGAACCAGATCGTCGCCCTGACCACGGCTCAGGCAGGCGCGCTGACGACCGGCCAGATGGGCGCACTGACGACGAACCAGGTCGCCGCGATCGAGACGGCCGATCTGGCCGCCATGAAGACGAACCAGATCGCCGCGCTGAC
>NZ_JBKYMO010001230.1:0-476 GCF_047302915.1 Massilia sp. CT11-108
CCGCCCAGCAGCACGGCGCCGGATCCGGACAGCGTGCGCACTTCGGCGCCGTTGTTTGTCGCGGCAATGTCGAACACACCGTTGTTGGCGACGCCGCTGGACAGAGCGATACCGCCCGACCCGGACAGCGCCAGCGCGCCGCCCTGGTCGATCGAGGTGGCGCCGTTATAGGTATTGGTACCGCTGAGCACCTGCGTGCCGCCCGCGATTGTCAGACCACCCGAACCGTAGATGCTGCCCGCAAACGTATCGCCTGCATCGGTCAGCGTCAGCGTCTGGCCACCCAGCAGCACCGCACCGGAGCCGGACAGCGAGCGCACTTCGGCGCCGTTGTTTGTCGCGGCAATGTCGAGCACGCCGTTGTTGGCTACACCGCTGGACAGCGCGATGCTGCCCGACCCGGACAGCGCCAGTGCGCCGCCCTGGTCGATCGACGTGGCGCCGAAATAGATATTGGTACCGCTGAGCACCTGCGT
>NZ_JBKYMO010001231.1:0-475 GCF_047302915.1 Massilia sp. CT11-108
CCTGCGCCCAGGTGATGGCCTCCCTGCTGCCGCTCTATTTGCAGAATGCGCGCGGCGCCACGGCGCTGGGAGCCGGCGTCGGCATGCTGCCCTTCGCCCTCGCGATGCTGCTGCTGCCGATGGCCGGACGGCGCCTGGCCGCGTTCATGCCGGGCTACCGGATCCTCGCGCTCGGCCTGATGGTCGTCGCGGCCGGGAACCTCGTCATGACGTGGGCGGCGCACCTGCCGGGCAACCGGCTGCTGGACGGCATCGGCATGGCGATCCTCGGCGCGGGCGGGGGCCTGCTGAACGGCGAGACGCAGAAGGCGATCATGGGCACCGTCGCGCCGGAACGGGCGGGCATGGCGTCCGGCATCAGCACGACGTCGCGCTTCTGCGGCATCCTGCTGGGCTTTGCCGGCATCGGCGCCGTACTGGCGAGCGGCACGCGCGCGGCGCTGCTGGCCAGCGTGGCGCAAGCCGGCGCGACGAT
>NZ_JBKYMO010001232.1:0-474 GCF_047302915.1 Massilia sp. CT11-108
TTCCGGCGCGCCGAAGATCGGCATCGCGCTGCCGCCGGACGGCGGTCCCGCCACGATCACCCTGGCGCGGGTGCTGCCCACCGGCCCGGCCGTCATCGAGGCGGACGCCGCCTACTTCCAGCGCATCTTCGATCCCGCCGACCTCGGACACGGCGGCTCCGTCACCCTGCACCAGCGCGACGGCACGATGCTCGTGCGCAGCCCGACGCTTCCCAGGGCCATCGGCCACTCCTTCATCCACACGCCGCTGTTCCAGACGCACCTGCCGCGCGCGGCCGTCGGCGCGTTCGAGGCGACGAGCCCCATCGACGGCGTGAGCCGCCTGTACGGCTACAGCGCCGTCGCCGGCTATCCGCTGCTGATCGTCACGGGGCGCGACCTGTCCGACACGCTGGCCGTGTGGCGCGGCTGGCTGTGGATCGCCGTGCTGGCCTGGGCGCTGCTGTCGGTCACGCTGGCCGCGCTGGCCTGGCG
>NZ_JBKYMO010001233.1:0-473 GCF_047302915.1 Massilia sp. CT11-108
ACGGTCACCCGTACGCCTGATTTCGAGTCAGGTACATTCGACCACTCTGCCACCTCTCCTGGTAACCGGTCGCTTGTTTCGCGTGAGGCCGCATTATAGATGGTGACCCAGCGCAATGCAAGTGGACCCGGGTTTATTGAAATGGCTGCGGCGGGGCGAAGAACATCTTGCCCACTTTCGCCATGCCGGCGTTCAGTTCGATCCTGTCGATGCTCGCCGTCGCATCGATGGTCCATTCGCGGAACGCCGGACCGGACCACGGGAAGGACGCCAGGCCGGCGCGGATCGCATCGTGCGTCACGCCGGCCTCGAGCCGCCGTTGCCAGCCGGCTGCCCATGCCGCCGTGTACGGGTCGCGCCGGTTGCCCGCCATCGAACGCAGCAGGTTCCCGGCCCGGATGCCGTCGCCGCGCCAGGCGTAGACGAGCGCCGCGGTACGGCCGAGGCCGCCGACGCCGAACTCCATTTCCTGG
>NZ_JBKYMO010001234.1:0-470 GCF_047302915.1 Massilia sp. CT11-108
CGTGCCGTTGACCTGCGCCGCCGTCCAGCTGGCGCCGTTGTCGAGCGAGACCTGGACTTGCTCGCCGGTCTGCAACGCGGCGCTCAAGGTGCCGCCGATGGTCTGCGCGGCCGTGTCCGTGATGAAGTCGGTGCCCGATGCGCCGTGATCGGCCGAGAACGCGATGCCGCCCACGGTGGTCGTGGGCGCGGTCAGGTCGACGGTGAAGGTCAGGCCTGCCGAGGCGCCGCTGGCGTTGCCGGCGGCATCCGTCACGATCGTGGACACCGTGTGCTGGCCCGCGCCCAGTGCCGCGCTGGCGATGCTCCAGGTACCGCCGGTGGCGACGGCGCTGCCCAGCAGCGTGCTGCCTTCGTACAGGTCGACCGTGGCGCCCGCCTCGGCCGTACCCGTGAAGGTCGGCGTGGTGGTGGCCGTGATGCCGTCGCTGTTCGATACGCCCGTGTCGCTGGCGGCGTCCAGCACCGGCG
>NZ_JBKYMO010001235.1:0-469 GCF_047302915.1 Massilia sp. CT11-108
GCGGTGCGCCCAGCTTCTCGCTGGCGCCGGCCAGCTTCGCCAGCGCCTCGTTGAAGCCGCCGCCCGTGGCGACGCGGTCCCAGCCCTGCTTGGTCTCGATCAGCGCTTCCTTGGCATCCTTCAGCACCGCCGGATCGACCTTGCCGTAGCGGCGTTCCAGGTAATCGGCCGGCACCTGGCCGCCGACGTGGTACGCGTCGCGCAGCTGGCGCGCCTCGGGCGTCGGCTCGGGTGCGGCCGAGGTGAAGAACAGCGCGTCGCGCAGCAGCGCTTCCGGCAGCTCCGTATGGCCCTGCGCCTGGCGGCGCAGCTGCAGGTTGATCTGGCCGAACAGCTGCTTTACATACAGGTCGGGCGCCACCTGGCCGGTCGCGACGAGGTCGGCGACGGCCTGCAGCGCCAGCCAGAACGCGTGGTCTTCGGCCTGCGGCTGGCCGTCGACGACGCCCGCCAGCGCATCGCGCCTGGC
>NZ_JBKYMO010001236.1:0-469 GCF_047302915.1 Massilia sp. CT11-108
CTGCCGGGGGCGTCCGACATCGTGCTCGGCGTGCTCGACGTGGGCGGCGAGACCGTCACCGTCGTCGATTTCGCCCTGCGCGCCACCGGCCGCCCGACAGTCATCACGCCTTCCCAGCAATTCCTCATCGTCGAGATGGACGGGGTCCTGTGCGCGCTCGTGGTCGACGCGGTCGTCGGCCCCGCCACCGCGGTGCCGGACAGCGGCTGGCCGGACGCCGCGGGCGCGGCCGATTACGTCGACGGCGTGGTGCGCCTGCCGGACGGCCTGTGCCTCGTGATCGATCCGGCCCGGTTCCTGTTCGAGCACGAACGGGTGCAGCTGACGCGAGCGTTGGGAGCGGTGGGTGAGCGCCATTGACGATACCGTCGTCGCCGACGTGTTCGACCTGGCGGCGCAGCGGGTCGAGGCCGCGACCGGCCTGACGTTCACGGGCCTGCGCCGCCGCCAGTTCGACGCCGCCCTGGAG
>NZ_JBKYMO010001237.1:0-468 GCF_047302915.1 Massilia sp. CT11-108
GCCGCGCACTCGTCACCCGCCTGCGCACCGACCGCTACCTGGCCGCGACGGCGGCCGTGATGGCCCTGGGCGGCGTCGGTTTCGCGCTGTATGTCCGGCCGGACGACGTCGTGAACATGGGCGGCCATGTGTACAAGGTGATCGCCTACCTGTGCCTGCACCGCGCGATCTGGGTGGCGGCCGTGCAGGCGCCGTATCTGCGGCTACAGCGGTCGGAGCGGTCGCTGGCCGAGAGCGAGGCCAGCTTCCGCAGCCTGATGGAATGCGCGCCGGACGCGATCCTGCTCGTCGGCGCGGAAGAGCGCATCACGATGATGAATGCGCGCGCGGAAAACCTGTTCGGCGTGTCGCGCGAGACGGCCGCCGGCCTGCCGCTGGACGTGCTGGTGCCCGCCGCCGCCATAGCCGTAGCCGCTGTTGATCTTGCGGAATTCGTGCAGGTCGAACACGAGCACGGCGAGCGTGCGC
>NZ_JBKYMO010001238.1:0-466 GCF_047302915.1 Massilia sp. CT11-108
GCCGGACCGGACCGGCGCCGCGCGCGCCGTGGACGCACTCGTGCGTGAGGCCGGCGCTGCCGTCGCGAACGACGAGACCGGGTACGGCATCGTCGGCGCAAGCCTGCGCACGGACCCGGCGGACCTGCGCTGAAAAAATTTTTTGAAGGGTGGAAGAAAACGGCGAGCCCATCCGTTTTCCTTGTATCGGCGGTGAGAGACACCGCCCCATCACAAGGAGAACAGTCATGAAAGCCAAGTACATTACCCTCGTCCTCGCCCTCGGTCTCGCCACCCAGGCCCACGCGCAGCTGCTCGGCGGCCGGCTCGGCGGCTCATTGGGCGGCTCGCTGGGCGGCTCCATCGGCGGTATCAGCGGGATGAGCGGGATGAGCGGGATGAGCGACATGGGCCGCGTGCACACGATGGGCGGCACGCTGCGCGACGAGACCGCTGGCCGCGCGGGCCGCGCTACCAGCCAGCCGGC
>NZ_JBKYMO010001239.1:0-466 GCF_047302915.1 Massilia sp. CT11-108
ACTTTGCTCGCATCTTCGCCATCAACGTGACGGCCACCGTCGCCACGTTTGCGCCGTTCGTCGAGACGATGAAACGCAGGGAAGTCAACGACCGCGGCCCGCGCCGCCTCGTCGCCATCGGCAGCGTGGCCGGCATCCGCGGCATGAAAGGCGCCGGCGCCTACTGCGCGTCGAAGTCCGCCGTGCACACCTATGCGGAATCGCTCCGCCTCGAATTGCAACCCCACGGTATCCGGGTCGTGACCATCGCGCCCGGCTACATCGACACACCGATGACCCGCCAGAACCGTTTTCCCATGCCCTTCCTGATGCCCGTGGACCGCTTCGCGGCCGCGGCCGCCCGCGCCATCGACGCCGGCACGAGCTACCGCGTGATCCCGTGGCCGATGGGCGTCGTCGCCAAGGTCCTGCGCCTGCTGCCCAACGTCCTGTTCGACGCGCTGTTCGCGCACGCGCCGACCAAATC
>NZ_JBKYMO010001240.1:0-465 GCF_047302915.1 Massilia sp. CT11-108
GCGACGAGCCCCTGGGCGTGGACGAAGTGCGCCGCTCGCTGGACCTCGCCCAACGCACGTTCGCCGCCCTCGACGCGAGCGGCGCCAGCGTCGCGATCATCGCCCGCGCGGGCCAGGATCTGAGTAAATACAGATTGGAATACTCGCACATGGGCATCGTCGTGCGCGACCATGCGGCGGGCCGCTGGACCGTCGTGCACGAACTGAATGCGTGCGGGACGGCGGACTCGGACCTGTTCGTGGAAGGCGTCGGCAACTTCTTCCTGACGGACCTGTACCGCTACCGGGCCCAGGTCGTGATTCCCGGTCCGGACCTGCAGGCGCGCGTGGCGGCCCTCGCCGCGGGCCGCACGGCGCGGCGCCTGCACGAACCGCACTACAACATGCTGTCCTACGTGTACTCGACCCGCTACCAGAATTCGAACCAGTGGGTGCTGGAGACGCTGGCGGGCGCCCGCGCGCCCG
>NZ_JBKYMO010001241.1:0-464 GCF_047302915.1 Massilia sp. CT11-108
CCTCGGCTTCCGCTTCGACGATCAGGCCCGCGATCTCGGCCGGGCGCAGCGTGAGCGCGACGCCGAGGTACGGCTCGGCCTCGCTGGCATGGGTCACCTGGCCCGTCGACGGCATCGTCAGCGACACGATCACGCAGTCGCCGGGACCATACTCGTAGGTGCGCCCGCCGATCGTCGAGCGCTTGCGGCCCTGCAGGATCAGCGCGAACATCGGCTCTTCGATGCCGCTCATCGGCAGGGTCGGCGCCGTGACCGAACGCACCCGCAGCCCGGGCACGATGCAGTCCGGGCCCGTGCCGGCATGGCGCATGGCGAGGTGGCGAAGGTCGTGGAGAGTCATCATGATGTCGTTCGTTCGTAAAGGCAGCAGATGTCATTACGGGACACTGATCGTAACATGATCGACGCTACCATGACACATATGCATATCTACGGCTGGCCGGCCGGGACACCGCCGGCGAGGC
>NZ_JBKYMO010001242.1:0-463 GCF_047302915.1 Massilia sp. CT11-108
CGCGGCCGCCGAGCAGTGGAAGACGACACCGGAGACGCTGTCGACGCGCGACGGCGCCGGCCGTCCGCATCGTCGGCCACGCATCCTTCACGCTCGTCGAACCGCCCGTGAACATGATGCCCAGCTCGCGCGCCACCTTGCCCGCGACCCAGCGCGCGCCCAGCTGGAAGTTGCCGGCATCGTCCGGATGGAACGGCAGGGTGTCGCGCAGGACGGTGAGGTTGGCGAAGATCTTGTCGATGGGCGCCTGCACGACGCGTACGGCTGCCAGCGGCGCGTCCAGTTCCTCGGCCAGCAGCATGGGCAGCGCCGTGTGCACGCCCTGTCCCATCTCGCTGCGCGGCACGACGACGTCGATGGTGCCGTCGGGAGAGATCGCGACCCAGCCGTTCAGGGCGATGGTGCCGGCATCGTGCACGGCAGCCGGCGCGCGCAGGGCTATCTGTACGGCCGGCCGGTGGAG
>NZ_JBKYMO010001243.1:0-460 GCF_047302915.1 Massilia sp. CT11-108
GTCGTGCCGGTGCGCGCGGCGCCCGTCGCGCCCCCGCCACCGCCCGAGCCGACCTGGGCCGTGTTGCAAAGCGATAAAACCCTGAACGGGACACTGCAACGGTGGGCGGCCGGCGCCGGCTGGCAACTGATGTGGGAACTGCCCGTCGATTACGCCGTCGCGGTGCGCACCGAACTGCACGGTTCCTTTGCCGACGCCGTCGGCATGGTGGTGAAGAGCATGGAGGGAGCGGACGTGCCGATGAAGGCGATTTTCTACGACGGCAACAAGGTGCTGCGGATCGTTGCGAAAGGAACCGAACCATGATGACCAGGCGCTTGCATGCGGTGTTGCCCCTGCTGCTGCTGTCGGCGTGCGGCGGCATGTCGGCCCGGCTGGACAAGACCATCGACGACACCGGCGGCCAGGTGGCCACCCTCGTCAGGGACACCGGCCATACCGCGAACGGTGTCGTGGCCAG
>NZ_JBKYMO010001244.1:0-460 GCF_047302915.1 Massilia sp. CT11-108
CCTCCTCGGCGGCGGCGATCAGGCTTTCCGCCTGCGCGCGGCACTGCTCGGCGGTACCGTCGAGGGCGACCAGGCCAGCCACGTCGCCGGCCCGCAGGACATCCTGGCCGACGCCGATGCCGCCACGCGGCGATCTCAACCAAATAACCATGTGAACTCCGGAAAAATCTGCGCGGCGTCCGCCAGGAAAGGCGTGCTCGCGCCGGTTTGGGCGGCTTCGGCCGGGCGGCCGTCCACTTCACTCTGCAGCGTCAACGAGACCAGGCGCGCCGCTACGTCCAGCGTCAACGCCCCGTCGGCCACGAGCATCGCGTGGCCGCCGTCGACCAGCGCATCGTCGCCGTCGGGCGGCGCCGCGTCTGCCCCCCCCCCCCCCCCGCGCCGGGGCCCGCCCCCCCCCCCCCCCCCCCCCCCCCGGGGGGGCCGCCCGGGCGCGGGGGGGGGCCCGGCGGCGTTACAA
>NZ_JBKYMO010001245.1:0-459 GCF_047302915.1 Massilia sp. CT11-108
ACGCGCAGCAGCAGGCGCAGCGCCGCGCCGGTGGCGTCGACGGCGCCGCGGCGCGACTTGATCGTCCAGTAGCCGACGGCCGGGTCGTAGCCGCAGTCGAAGGCGTCCTTCGGCCGCACCTGCACTTCGAGCGGCGAGTCCGGTCCGTCGTTGATGAGGAGGACGGCGCCTTCCGCGCCGAACGGCCAGCCCGGCGCGGCGTACGTCGCCTCGTGCGCATCGTGGCCGATCAGGGTCAGTCTCTGGTTCGGGTAGATGGGGCAGACGGTCTTCCACACGGCGCTGTCGCGCGACACGCTGACGGTGTACTGCACGGCCTCGCTCGGCGCGGGCAGGTACACCGCATGGCCGAATTTCACTTCGACCTCGCCCGGCTCCAGGCGGTCGGCGCCGACGACGTGGTAACGGACGTCGTCGCCCTGCAGCAGGTCGCCGAAATCCTTGCGGTGCAGCGCGGAC
>NZ_JBKYMO010001246.1:0-459 GCF_047302915.1 Massilia sp. CT11-108
ACTGCGGCCTCGTGGCGGCCAGCGCGGACAGCGCCATCAACCGCGTCTGGCGCGACTTCCATACGGCATCGCAACACCGCGAACGTGGCCGGGATGGCGTCCCACTTCGTCGACCTGGCCCATGCCTGCATCGCGCGCCGGCGCAACCGGTTCGGCGCCCGGAACGAGCTGTTGATCGACGTGCCCGCCGTGCGCGCCGTGCTGGATGATGCCCGCGGCAGGCTGGATGACGTGCGTGCGCGCTTCTACGCCTTGCTCGACGCGACGTGGTCCGACGTCGTCGCCGGCGCCGACGTCGCGGACGAACAGGCCGCGCAAATGCAGGCACTGGCACAGGAGTGGGTCGCCGCGTCGCGCCACGCCGTCGACACGCTGTACCCGTACTGCGGCCTCGTGGCGGCCAGCGCGGACAGCGCCATCAACCGCGTCTGGCGCGACTTCCATACGGCATCGCAACAC
>NZ_JBKYMO010001247.1:0-459 GCF_047302915.1 Massilia sp. CT11-108
CGCCGGCCCAGCATCAGGAGCGCCGTGCCGAGCACGGACAGCGCGATCAGCAGCTCCACGCCGGGGATCAGCCATGGCCGGTCGGGCAGCAGGCCGTAGAAGCTGGCCGCGATGGCGCACGCATGGCCCGCGCTGAACGCCGTGATGCGCAGGGCGATCGCGCGCAGGCGCATGTCGCCCGCGACGAGGCACACGACCAGCAGCAGGTGGTCGGCGCCTTCGAGGATGTGGGCGGCCCCCGCGCGGATGAACTGCCAGGCCGACAGCCACCACGACGGGTTGACGTCGATCGCCGCGGCATCCATGCGGTACTGGTCCGTCGCGCCGGCGCGGTGCGACAGCAGGATCGTGTTCAGCGGCGCGTCGGACAGCTTGCCCGGCGCGAGCGTGCCGGCGAAGCGGAACGCCGCGGGGCGCACGCCGGGATACGCGATGGCGGCGTCCAGCACGACGTCGCCG
>NZ_JBKYMO010001248.1:0-458 GCF_047302915.1 Massilia sp. CT11-108
GCGTGGACGGCGACGCCATCCCGCTGCGTGGGCAGCACGGCGACCAGCGTGCCGTGCGCGAGCGGGTCCCAGGCGCACACGGTGAGCCGGTCCGACCCGACCGAACTTGATGCACAAGCCTTGGCGCCGTCCAGCACGTAGCCGCCCGCGGTCGGCCGGGCGACGAGCCGTTGGTCCAGCGGGTTCATGGTCTCGCCCCAGAACACGTCGTGCTCGATGGTCTCGAACAGCAGGCGGCGCTGCTGCCGCGCGTTGCCCGTCAGGCGGATGCCGGCGATCTGGAGGTGGTGGAGGCCGAGCCGGTGGGCGAGGGCGCCGTCGGTACGTGCGACGATGCGCACGACGTCGCCGATCGTCTTCCAGCTCGCCCCGAGGCCGCCGTATTCGCGCGGCACCGGGAGGGCGAGCAGGCCGGAAGCGCGGATCCACTGCCGCCCGCGCGCCGCCAGGTCGTGGGC
>NZ_JBKYMO010001249.1:0-456 GCF_047302915.1 Massilia sp. CT11-108
ACAGCGCGCGCCTCGTGCAGGCCGTGGCCGCGGCATCGCAGCCGGCCATGCGGGAGGAAGCGCGGCGCGTGGGGCAGGCGATGCGGGAAGAGGACGGCGTGCGGACGGCCGTCGATCTGCTACTGGGGGCGCACATTTGTACAAATGCTAAATAAAATTGCACTTTGGAAATCCGAATGGCTATAATTTCCAGATCAATTATAAATACCGAGAGAGTCCATGAGCCATTCCCGTGCAGTCGTTTTCATCGATCCCGCCATCGCCGGCTGGGAAGACATCGCCGCCTCCGCTGGCCACGCACGGGTCGTCGTGCTGGATGACGAACAGGATGGCCTGCTCCAGATCGCCGCCGCGCTGGCGGCCGAGCGCGACCTGGCCGCCATCCACATCGTCTCGCACGGCAGCGCCGGCCGGATCGTGCTGGGCAGCACGGTCGTGACCGCCGGCGTGCTCGCG
>NZ_JBKYMO010001250.1:0-454 GCF_047302915.1 Massilia sp. CT11-108
TGGATGCACTACCCGACCCGGCCCCGGATCCGGTCCGCTGGCGGCGGAAGGATGCGACCTCGTGGCCGAGCAGGGCCGGCATGGCCAGCTGCAGCGCGATCCCGTGCTGGCGCGCGCGATGGGCGAAGCCGGACTGCGCCGCGCCTACCGCCATTACACGTGGCGCACCGTCGCCCAGCAGGTCGCGGCCATCTATGCCGCCGTCCTCGCCGAAGCGCGCGCCCCCATCGCCGTGACCCAACCCCAGGAGTAAGCATGGCCGACCTCAACGCCTCCCCGTCCATCACGGCGCAACCGTCCGTGGATGCACTACCCGACCCGGCCCCGGATCCGGTCCGCTGGCAGCGGCCCCTGCACGGCAGGGTCGCACTCGTCACGGGCGCCGCCAGCGGACTCGGTGCCGCGCTGGCCGCCGTGCTGGCGGCGGAAGGATGCGACCTCGTGGCCGCCGACA
>NZ_JBKYMO010001251.1:0-454 GCF_047302915.1 Massilia sp. CT11-108
CCTCCCCACCGCGTACCGCGGCGTGGCCGAGCTGGGGCAGATCGCGGGCGTCGGCATCCTGTGCGTCGCCCTGCCCGCCTGCCTGACCGTGCTGCCCGCACTGATCCGCATCACCGATCCGCCGGCGGGGGCGCTCGCGCCCGGCTACCCGTGGCTCGCCGGCATCGACCATGCGCTGCAGACCCACCGCAGGACCGTGCTCGCGGCCACGCTGGCGCTCGTCGCGGCCGGCATTCCGCTGCTGTGGCGCCTCGAATTCGACTTCGATCCGCTGCACCTCAAGAATCCCGGCAGCGAATCGATGGCCACGCTGACGTCGCTCGCGCGCGGCACCGACATCGGACTCGACAACGTGCAGGTGCTCGCCCCGTCGCTGGCACGGGCCGCGGCCGCGATGGCATCCAGTTTTTCCGGCTGGCGGTCGGGCACGAGGCTGGCGGCCGCCCGCCTGCTG
>NZ_JBKYMO010001252.1:0-450 GCF_047302915.1 Massilia sp. CT11-108
TGGTGAAGGTCGTCGACGACGCGGCCGTCATGAAGCAGGTCACCGTGACGGCCGCGCGCTTGCCGCAGACCGGATTGTCCGTGCGCGAGCAATACCTTTCCGCACGAATGTAATCGTTTCCAGTCCTGTCATTGTACGGTTACAATGTTTTCATTAAATCAATGACAGGGGCGACGTGAGCCACGAGACCGACCAGGACGACCAGCTGTACCATGTGCTCGCGGCCGTGGCCCTGCAGGACCGCGCCGCGTTCCGCAGGCTGTACGACGCCACGTCGGCGCAGCTGTTCGGCTTCGCGCTGCGCGTGCTGCACAAGGAAGAACTGGCGGAGGAGGCCGTGCAGGACGCGTTCGTCGCGATCTGGCACGCGGCCGCCGGCTACCAGGTGCACCTGGCGTCGCCGCTCACGTGGATGGTGACGATCGTGCGCAACAAGGCGCTGGACGTCCG
>NZ_JBKYMO010001253.1:0-446 GCF_047302915.1 Massilia sp. CT11-108
TTTTTTTAACCCCCCCCCCCCCCCCCCTACATCACCCCTTTTCTTTGGCGCCCCCGCTTCTTTTTTTAAACCCCCCCCGGCCCCGGCGGCGCCCCCCCCCCTACACCGCCGCGCGGTCGGCAATGTCGTCGACGGCGCGGCAGAATGCATAGATGCCGAACATCGCGGCCCGCCGCGGCGCCGGCAGCACGCGCATGGCCAGGCCGAACGAACTGGCCGGCGTGTGGTCCGGCACGGTGAGCGCATCCGTCTCGGGAAGCATGGGGTACCTCTCGCTAACTACTATTCGCTACGAGCAAAGGAGCATCGGCACGATATCGCTGGCGGATGGCGCCGGCGATGCCGGCCGCGTCGAGCCCTGCGGCACCCAGCAGCGCGGCGGGGTCGCCATGCTCGATGAACAGGTCCGGCAGGCCCAGCATCAACAGCGGGCGCTGGAGGCTGGC
>NZ_JBKYMO010001254.1:0-445 GCF_047302915.1 Massilia sp. CT11-108
TCTGCCGACGATGCGGGTGGCCTGCGTGAGGACGTACTCGCCCGTCCCGCGCTCCAGCCGGGCCGGACGCGGCACGATGTCCTGTGCGTGGACCACGCCGGTCAGGCAACACAACGACAGGACGGCGAACATGCGCATGACGACACCTCGATGATGAAAGAGTGGATTACAGCCTTGCCCAGCTGCCCTTGTACAGCACGGGTCCCGTTGGTCCGTTCGGATCGGGCGAGCCGACCTTCGGCTCCAGGCTGATCGCGAGCAGGGCCACGTCCGGCGCGGTCGCGCGCGCGTCCAGCGCCAGGTCCGTGCTGCGGTTGCCGGGCAGGATGCCGAGCGAGCGGGGTTTGCCCGTGCGCGTGATCGCCCACAGTTGCAGGGTGCGGTCGGCGGGCACGTGGACGTCTTCCGCCACGCGCACCTGCAGGCGGCGGTGACGCGTGTCGGC
>NZ_JBKYMO010001255.1:0-443 GCF_047302915.1 Massilia sp. CT11-108
AGGCAATGGCGGCGACGAGGGCGTCGCCGCGCGGCGCCAGCGCCGTCACCCGCTGCTCGCGCTCGGCGAACATCGTTCTCGCCTGTTCCGCCAGGATGCGGAAGGCGTCGCGGCCGTCGCTGGCCGCCGTCAGGTGGCCGCCGGACCAGTTCTCGAAACGGACGTCGGGACTCAGCGTATCGAGCATGCCGTCGACGTCGAAGGCATTGTAGGCCGTCACGTAGCGCTCGATCAGGGCGAGGGCAGCCGGTGCGATGCAGGCATGGGACATCGGTCTCTCCTTTCTCGTTTCACGTAAAACGCCAGGCGATGGCGGATGCGTCGTCCGCCGTTTTCGCAGCCAGTCCGGCGGCCTCCTTGCCGGCCTCGAACGCGCGCAGCTCGTCCAGCAGCGCGTCCAGCCCGCGCGCGCGGCACGCGTCCAGCAGGCTGCCGTCCGAGTG
>NZ_JBKYMO010001256.1:0-443 GCF_047302915.1 Massilia sp. CT11-108
AGCTGGGACACATCGGCGCAGCGCTCGGCACGATCCGCCCGCCGTCCGGGCGCCTGCAGCACGAGACGCGCCTGCTGGCGCGCCGGCTGGCCATCCTCGGCCTCGCCGTGAGCCTGCTGCTCGTGCTGCTGCTCGGCTGGCGCTCGGGCGACTGGCTCGACGCGCTGCTGGCGGGCGTGGCGTTGTCGATCTCCGTGCTGCCGGCCGAGTTCCCCGTCATCCTCACCGTCTTCCCCGCGATCGGGGCCTGGCGCCTGGCGCGCAGCCGTGTGCTGACGCGGCGCCTGGCGGCCATCGAAATCCTCGGGTCGACGTCGGTGCTGTGCGTCGACAAGACCGGCACCCTGACGGAAAACCGCATGGTACTGCGCAGCCTGTGGCGCGCCGGCACCGGCCACGACGTCGTGCCGGGCGACCCGTTGCCGCCGGCGCTGCGCGAACTG
>NZ_JBKYMO010001257.1:0-438 GCF_047302915.1 Massilia sp. CT11-108
CCGCGGCGGCGGAAGTCGTGGCGCAGCATCCAGGCCGACAGCGCCACGTCGCCCGCCAGGTACAGCGCGCTCCATGCAGGCATGGTGTTACTCCTGCGCGGTGAGCTGGTCCGCGTGCCAGCCGCCGCCCAGCGACTGGATCAGCGCCACGGCCGTCGTCTGCCGGTTGCCCTGCGTCTGCACGAGCGCGCGGCGCGCGTTCAGCGCCGTCACCTGGGCCTGCACCACTTCCGAATAACTCACCTGGCCGGCCTTGTAGCGGTTCAGCACCTGCTCCTCGACCTTGTCCGCCGCTTCCGATGCCTGGCGCTGCAGGTCCTGCTGCTGCGCCAGCACGCGCGTGGCGTTCAACTGGTCCTCGACGTCGGCGAAGGCGTCCAGCACCGTCTGGCGGTAGCGCGCGACGGCCTGCTCGCGCGCCGCGTCGGCGCCCTGCAC
>NZ_JBKYMO010001258.1:0-438 GCF_047302915.1 Massilia sp. CT11-108
GTCCGCGGCACCGTAGCGCCGCGCCTTCCCGTCGCGCAGGGCCCATACCGTGCTGTCGCGGTAGCCGAACCACAACGTGCCGTCGGCGCCGCGCGCCATGCTGATCGCCTGTGTGTCGGGCAGGCCGGCCTCGTGCGCGGGATGCCAGCGGCCGCCTGCCCAGCGGTACGTGCGGTTGTAGGAAAAGCCGGCCCACAGTCCGGATCCATCGTCCAGCATCGTGCGCACGCCGGCGTCCATCGCTTCCAGGGGGACGTCGCGCGGGAGCGGGATGCGCGTGACGGCGCCGGCCTTGCGCCGTTCGATGACGCCGGGCCGTGCCACCAGCAGGGCGCCGTCCGCGGCCGTGAATGCGGGGATCGGGTCGCGGTGGGGGGTGATGGCGGCCCGCCGCGGGGATGCGCAGTCGTACAGTTACAAAAATACGCCATTAAGCCC
>NZ_JBKYMO010001259.1:0-437 GCF_047302915.1 Massilia sp. CT11-108
GTTGAAGAACTTGACCTCGCGGGCCTCGGTTTTGAGCGCGTACATCCAGCGAAAACAGGCCGACCGGCCTACCATCCAGCTGTTCTTCTCAAGCTCTACATCTATGGTTACCTGAATCGTATCCAGTCGAGTCGGCGGCTCGAGCGAGAAGCTCAGCGCAACATCGAACTGATGTGGCTGACAGGTCGCCTGACACCCGACTTCAAAACGATTGCGAACTTTCGAAAAGACAATGGCAAGGCCATTCGCAATGTCTGCCGGCAGTTCGTCATCTTGTGTCAGCAGCTCGATCTGTTTTCGGATGCCGTCGTCGCCATCGACGGAAGCAAATTCAAGGCGGTCAACAGCAGCGACCGCAATTTCACTGATGCCAAACTGAAGCGCCGGATGGAAGAAATTGAGTCGAACATCATCCGTTATTTGGCAGAGCTCGACAC
>NZ_JBKYMO010001260.1:0-437 GCF_047302915.1 Massilia sp. CT11-108
GATCGAGGCCGCGCGCCACGAGCTCGACGTGCGGCTGCCGGGCGAGCCGCTGATGCTGCACGCGGACGCCACCCGCATCACGCAGGTCGTCAGCAACCTCCTGAACAACGCGGCGAAATACACCCCGCGCGGCGGCCACATCGTGCTGGCGGCGGAGCGCGACGGCCGGCAGGCGCTGATCGCCGTGTCCGACAACGGCATCGGCATCCCGCCCGACGCGCTCGACGAAGTCTTCCGCATGTTCACGCAAATCCCGAACGCGACCCGGCACATGCCGGGCGGCCTCGGGATCGGCCTGTCGCTCGTGAAAAGCCTCGTCGAGCTGCACGGCGGGACGATCCAGGCGGCCAGCGCCGGCATCGGCACGGGCAGCGTCTTCACGGTGCGCCTGCCGCTGGCCGATCATGGCGCGGACAAGGCGGCGCCCCTCCGGGTGC
>NZ_JBKYMO010001261.1:0-436 GCF_047302915.1 Massilia sp. CT11-108
CAGCCAGGTCGTCCAGCGCCACGCCGGGCGTAAATAGCTGGCTGCCGATGCCCGCGCCGGTCGCGCCGGCCGCCTTCCACGCCGGGATCTGTTCGGGCGTGACGCCGCCCACGGGCCACAACGGCGTATCGGCCGGCAGGACGGATTTCATCGCCTTCAGCCCCGCGGGGCCGATCGATTCGGCCGGGAACAGTTTCAACGCATGGGCCCCCGCATCCAGCGCGGCGAAAGCTTCCGTGGGCGTCGCGATGCCGGGCGCGCACAGCATGCCGGTTGCGCGCGCGTGCGCGATGACGACGGGATTGCAGTTCGGGGACACGAACAGGCGGCCGCCCGCCTGCGCGACGGCGTCGACGTCCGCCACGCTCAGCATCGTCCCGCCGCCGACGATCGCGTCCGGCGGGGCCATGTCGACGAGGATGCGGATGGCATCGAG
>NZ_JBKYMO010001262.1:0-428 GCF_047302915.1 Massilia sp. CT11-108
CCCCCCCCCCCCCCCCCCCCCCCCCCCCCCCCCCCCCCCCCCCCCCCCCCCCCCCCCCCCCCCCCCCCCCCCCCCCCCCCCCCCCCCCCCCCCCCCCCCCCCCCCCCCCCCCGGGCCCGCTGGCACAGGAGCGAGTATAGCGCATCGACGGGGTCGGCTTTCCGCCTCTGCGAGAATTTTTTTACCAGGAACAACATGACGCAGAGCATGGTAACGAGTGCCAGGCTTTGCCAATGGGACAATCCTTCTTGTAAGCGTTGCACGAGATGCCGCTGGCGTTGCGGCGTGTAATTCAGCACCCACTGGTTCCAGCCGTTGTTGACGGCGCCGAACATGTACCGGATGCGGCCGGGGAGCGAATCCGGATCGGGCTGCAGCAGCCGGCCCAGGCCTTCGAGGCCGAACGGCGCCGGTGGCGGCAGCGCGCG
>NZ_JBKYMO010001263.1:0-432 GCF_047302915.1 Massilia sp. CT11-108
CTCGACCAGCTCGGCCGTCAGGGGCGCGCGTCCCGTGCGGGCGGACGGGTCGGGCACCTGGCCCGTCTGGCGCACGAACCAGACGAACACGAGCACATGCAACAGGACCGTGAGCGCGCCCAGCGCCAGTTGCCGGCGGCGTCGGGTCGTGGCGTATGCAGGGCTCATCCGCCTAGTGTAGCCGGTCCGCCCGCGCACTGCCCGCCTGTGCTTCCAACCATCGCATCCAACCATATCTATGTCGGCTCTTATTTATCTGTTACGCTAGCGGCCACCAACCAGGGAGAGACCACCATGCTGAAACCCTCCGCACCCGCCATGCCAGGCGTGACGGACACGCTGGAATTCGTCAAGAACCTGTGGGGATCCATGCAGATCCCCGGCACCGGTATGCCAGGCATACCCGGCATGCCGGGGATGGCTGGCATCGCC
>NZ_JBKYMO010001264.1:0-432 GCF_047302915.1 Massilia sp. CT11-108
CCCGAACTGGCGCGGCGCGCTGCCAGCGGGGCCGCGGGACGGCTGGCGCTCGCGTTCATCACCTCGGCCGACTACAGCGTGCTGCCGCCGTTCCTGCGCCGCTACAGCGAACGCTATCCGGGCGTGCAGCTGTCGTTGCAGGAAGCGACGTCGGATGTGCAGGTGGACGAACTGCTGCGCGGCCGCATCGACGCCGGCCTCCTGATCCCCCCGCTGCCCGACCGCGCGCGCGCCGAGCTCGATTACATGAAGGTGCTGGACGAGCCGCTGATCCTGTGCGCGCCCGCGGGACTGCTGCGCAAGAAGGGGCCGGTCGCGCTGCGCAACCTGCCCGCCCTGCCATTGATTATTTTTCCGCGCGAGATCTCGCCCGCGCTGCACGACGCCATCCTGTCCTGCTTCCGTGAAGCCGGCATCACGCCGGCCATCGGC
>NZ_JBKYMO010001265.1:0-432 GCF_047302915.1 Massilia sp. CT11-108
GCGCGGCCGGCCGACCTGTGCATCGTCTCCGGCGGCGCGGCGGCCAGCGTGGCCCCGCTCCTGTCCGTCCCGCACTGGATGCTGGATAATATTGTGCTGGTGGGCCTGCATGCGGCCGCACCCTTCCTTGCTACCGACTCCGCTCCCGCTTGAGGACATGCTCGTGCTACGACTCGCCTTCTGGTCCCTGCTGTTCCTGAACGCCGCCCTGTTCGCGTATGCCCAAGGCCTGCTCGGCACGGCCAGGAGCAACGAGCACGAACCGACGCGCCTGAAGCGGCAGTTCAACACGGCCAAGATGACCCTGCTGACGCGCGACCAGGCCGAGGCCGCCGCAAAGGCCGCTGCGCCGCCGGCGGGTGGCGATGCGGCGGACGTCGGTGGAATTGAACGGGCCGATTTCCGTGCACGCGAAGGCCGGGACGGGAGCGG
>NZ_JBKYMO010001266.1:0-432 GCF_047302915.1 Massilia sp. CT11-108
GCCGGGCCGCGGCGTGCGGGCCCGCGTGGACGGCGCAACCGTCTGGATCGGCAACCGCCGGTTGCTGGACGAAATCGGCGCCGGTTCCCCGGCTGCCGCATTGGTGGCCGCGGCCGAACGCCACGAAGCGGACGGGCGCACCGTGTCGTGGCTCGCGCGTGAAGCGGGCGGCGGCATCGGCGTGGAAGGCGTGCTCGCGTTCGGCGACCGTTTGAAACCGACGAGCCGCGCCGCCATCGCCCGCCTGCGCGATCTCGGCGTGGACAGCATGATGCTCAGCGGCGACAACGAAGGCAGCGCGCGCGCCGTCGCGCAGGCGCTCGGCCTGACGCGCTGGGTCGCGCAGGTGCAGCCGCAGGACAAGGCGGACGTCGTGCGCGGCCTGATGGCGGAAGGACGTACAGTGGGCATGGTGGGCGACGGCATCAACGA
>NZ_JBKYMO010001267.1:0-431 GCF_047302915.1 Massilia sp. CT11-108
GCCGACGGCGGCGCGTCCGCCGCCGCGCTGCTGGAAACCATGCGCGTCCTCCAGGCCGGGCCGCCGCTCGACAACGACCTGCTGTTCGTCTTCACGGACGCCGACACGGTGCAGGCGATGGGCGCGCGCGCCTTCATGCAATCGCACCCGTGGGCGAAGCAGGTGCGCGTCGCCCTGCGCTTCGACAATGCCGGCAACCGCGGCCCGCTAGAATTGATCGACGCGGCGCACGCGGACGGTTTTGCGCTGGACGCGTGGGCGCGCGCGGCGCCGCAACCGCAAGGCTCGTCCTTCATGGCCGAGCTGTACGACCGCCTGCCGCAAAGCGGGGGCGCCGCACCGCTGGCGACGGACGCCTTTCCCGTGCTGCACTTCGCGACGACGCAGGGACCGCTGGGCCGGGAAGGCATGCACGACGTGCCGCAGCGCCT
>NZ_JBKYMO010001268.1:0-430 GCF_047302915.1 Massilia sp. CT11-108
GACTCGTGCGTCAGGTCGATGCCGACAAAGCCGCGAATGGCCTGGCTGTCGTAGATCGCATCTTCGATGCCCTCGTCAGACAAGCCGAAGCACTGCTGCGCGATGTACATGCGCAGCATCCGCTCCAGACCGACCGGCCGACGACCGCGCCCTTCACCCTTGGGGTAGTACGGCAGCAGCGCCGCCACCAGCGCCGGCCACGGCGTCACGGCCTCGATCTCGGCCAGAAAACGATCGCGCCGCGTCAGTCTCTTTTTGCTTGCGAACTCGGCGTCCGAAAAACTCGTTTGCTTCATCGGGATGCTGGAAAGGTGGGATGCGTCATTGTGCCAGTTGCGCCCGCCGCCGGGGGGGCTCAGCGATTAAATCAGATGGTATGGACGCCTCCTCCCGGACTCCGGCAGAGCAGGAGATTTGCACGCATTGTCGA
>NZ_JBKYMO010001269.1:0-428 GCF_047302915.1 Massilia sp. CT11-108
CCACGACGGCCGTCTCTCTCCCGGCGCCCGGCCGCCGTCCTGCGCACGCTCGACGGCGGCACCATCGACCTCGCCACCCGCTACGGCAGGAAGCCCGTCTACCTGAAATTCTGGGCCACGTGGTGCGCGCCGTGCCTGCAGCAGATGCCGGGCTTCGAACGCATCCACCGGCAGTACGGCAAGCGCATCGACGTCATCGCCGTCAATGCGGGCTTCAGCGACACCGAGGCCGACGTGCGCGCCTACCGCGCCCGCCACGGCCTCACGATGCCGATCGCGCTCGACGACGGCACCCTGGGGCGCCGCCTGAACCTGCGCGTGACGCCGCAGCACGTGCTGATCGGCGCCGACGGCCGCATCGCGTACGTGGGCCATCTCGACGATGCGGCCCTGCATGCGGCGCTGGATCGGGCCGCGCAAGGCCGGGT
>NZ_JBKYMO010001270.1:0-428 GCF_047302915.1 Massilia sp. CT11-108
CGTGTGGCCCAGCTGGCGGATGTTGCCGGGCCAGTCGTAGCACGCGATCTCCACCACCAGCTCCAGCGGCAGCACCGGCTGCGCGCCATGCGCCTGCAGCAGGTGCACGATCAGCACGCCGATGTCCTCGCGCCGCGCGCGCAGCGGCGGCAGTTGCAGCGCGAATCCCTCCAGCCGGCGCAGCAGGGCCTGGTTGAACGCGGCCGCATCGAGGTCCTGGTCCGTCGCCGCGATCAGGCGCGCCGTCGTCTTGCGGTCCTGGCTCGCACCCAGCGGACGGTAATCGCCCCCTTCCAGCACGCGCAGCAACATCGGCTGGACGCTGGCCGGCGCATTGCCGATCTCGTCGAGGAACAGGGTGCCGCCGTCCGCTTCCGCGAACAGGCCACGGCGCTCCTGCGCGCCCGTGTACGCGCCGCGCGCCGCGC
>NZ_JBKYMO010001271.1:0-428 GCF_047302915.1 Massilia sp. CT11-108
GTTCGCGCGGCGCGCGTTCCAGCAGGTCGCGCAGCAGCGGACGGCGCGCGAACAGCGCCAGCCCGGGCGCCTGCCAGATGGCGTGGGCGTCGAAGACGTCGTTGATCTTGCCTAGGACTTCATGTTGGACGTAGACCGGCATGATTCGTTCTCCTCTAAAGTTTGGCTGCTGGCGGCAGCGGCACCTAGCAGGGGGCAGATGAAAAACAGCAGGTGCGAGCCGCCCGCCGACAGGAAGCTCATCGGCTGGCCCATCACCGGGAAGATCGCGAGGTTCGTGCCCCACGAGAGCAGGAAGTGGCCGAACGCGAACGCGGCGCCGCCGGCCTGTGGCTGCTGCAGGCGCTGTTCCTCGCCGCGCTGCTGCGCCTTGCCATGCGCTGCTGGCTCGCCGGGGCGAACGCGCGCGACTTCCGCGTGGCGTGGCT
>NZ_JBKYMO010001272.1:0-425 GCF_047302915.1 Massilia sp. CT11-108
CGGCTGCCCCGCCGCCACCGCGCTGCCGGCCGCCAGCCTCACGTACCGGCCCGAGACCGTGCGCGCCTACGAGGCGGGCGTGAAGACCCGCTTCCGGGACGGCCGCGCGACACTCAACGTGGCCGTGTTCCACTACGACTACCGCAACCTGCAGCTGTCGAATGAGGTCGTGATCAACGGCCGGCCGCGCTACGAGACGACGAATGCGGGCGCGGCGTCGATCCGCGGCCTGGAAGCGGATGGCCAGGTGCTCGCGACGAGCGCCGACCGCTTCACGTACGCCCTCACCTTGCTCGACGCGCACTACGCCAGCTACCTGCCGGACGGCGTGCATTCGTGGGCCGGGGTCAAGCTGGACCGCACGCCGGCGCGCACGCTGTCGCTCGGCTGGGAGCACCGGACGCGCATCAACGGCGGCGTGCTGA
>NZ_JBKYMO010001273.1:0-424 GCF_047302915.1 Massilia sp. CT11-108
GGACCGGGTGCGGCCACGAACGTGTCGCCGGGCCAGGGCGCGAGCGCCGCGTGGGCCGGTCCCACGTCGCCCGACGTCGTCTTCACCGTGAAGGCTGCGGCCGCACCGAAGGATGCGCATATCCGCGTGTACGCGCGCCGCTTCGCCGAGATCGCGAGCATCGGCAAGCAGCCGTCGTTCGTGCGCGGCGACGGCGGCGCGGCGCTGGCGGACGGCACGAACGACGTGAGTATCCTGTTGACCAACCCGTTCGGCCTGGGCCCGGGCGATCCGCACAGCCCCGGCATCCGGATCGACGTGGACATCGTCGTGACGGTGCGCGGCGGCCAGCGCAAGCTGTGGAGCGGGATCCGCGTGCCCGTCGACCCGCCCGCCGCGCCGCCCTTGAACACGTTCGGCGGCACCGACCGCCTGCCGCTGGTGC
>NZ_JBKYMO010001274.1:0-420 GCF_047302915.1 Massilia sp. CT11-108
GGATGGGCGCGGGCGCCGTGGCGGACGGCGGTGCGCCGAGCGGCAGCATGATCTCGAAGCGGCTGCCCAGGCCGGGCCCGTCGCTGTGCGCGCTCACGCGGCCGCCGTGCAGCTCGACGATGCGCTGCACGATGGCGAGACCGAGTCCCAGGCCGCTGTGGTGCGCCAGCGCTTGCGGCGCCTGGTAGAACGGTTCGAACACGCGCTGCGCCAGCGCGGTATCCATACCTAGGCCATTGTCGGCGACGACGAGGCGGGCTACGCCGCCCGCGCGCTCGAGGACGACGTGCGTGTCCGTGCTGCCGAAGCGGGCCGCGTTCGACAACAGGTTGCCCAGCACCTGCGCAAGACGGTGCTCGTCGCCGGCGACCCACAGCGCCGCGGGGGCCTGCAGGCGGAGCGGCTGGTCGGGCCTGGCGG
>NZ_JBKYMO010001275.1:0-346 GCF_047302915.1 Massilia sp. CT11-108
CACACACCAGGTGATCCCGGCCGGGGGCCGCGACAGCCAGGCCGCGCTCGACCAGCTGTTCGCCCAGTGCGCCAGGGATGCCGCCTGCGCCCGCGCCTATCCGAACCTGCGCGGCGAATTCGACGCCCTCGTCGGCAAGCTCGATGCCGCGCCGTTGACACTCAACCTGCCGGACCCGCGCACGGCGCGCCAGATCGACGTCACGATGACGAGCGCGCGCCTGCTCGACACCGTGCGCAACATGCTCTATGCGCCGGCCGACGCGCGCCGCCTGCCGTTTCTCGTGCACAGCGCCAGCGCGGGCGTAAAGCGCGGCATGTCTTCGGCGCAGACGACGGCCAGGTGC
>NZ_JBKYMO010001276.1:0-418 GCF_047302915.1 Massilia sp. CT11-108
GACTGGCGCTGCGGCCTGCGGCGCCGTGCGGCCTTGCAGGCGTGCCGGCGCGATCCACTTGACGAGCGTGCGCAGCAGCAGGTCCGGGTCGATCGGCTTGACGACGTGGTCGTTCATGCCGGCGGCCAGGCTCTTTTCGCGGTCGCCGGCCATGGCATGCGCCGTCATCGCGACGACCGGCACGTCGGCACAGCCGGGCAGGGCGCGGATCGCGCGGGTGGCCGTGTAGCCGTCCATCTCGTGCATCTGGATGTCCATCAGCACGAGGTCGTAGTCGCCCGCCTTCGCCATGCGCACGGCTTCCTGGCCGCCCGTGGCGACGTCGATCCGCATGCGCGCCACGGCCAGGAAGTCGAGCGCCACCTCGCGGTTGTTGGCGTTGTCGTCGACGAGCAGGATGCGCGCGCCGGCCAGGCGG
>NZ_JBKYMO010001277.1:0-416 GCF_047302915.1 Massilia sp. CT11-108
ACGGCACCATCGCGCCGACGGGCAAGGGCGTCATCGTCAACCTGGCGACCGGTAGCGCGACCGACAACTGGGGCAACGTCGACAAGCTCGTCGGCATCGAGGACGTGTCCGGCTCGCGCTACGGCGACGTCCTGACCGGCAACGCGGCTGACAACAGCCTGAACGGCGACGACGGCAACGACACGATCACCGGCGATGCCGGCAACGACTGGCTCGACGGCGGCAACGGTGCCGACAGCCTGCTGGGCGGCCTCGGCATGGACCAACTGTCGGGCGGCGCCGGCAACGACACGATCGACGGCGGCGCCGACCGCGACCGCGTCACCTATTTCAACGACTACGGCACCATCGCGCCGACGGGCAAGGGCGTCATCGTCAACCTGGCGACCGGTAGCGCGACCGACAACTGGGGCAAC
>NZ_JBKYMO010001278.1:0-416 GCF_047302915.1 Massilia sp. CT11-108
CCAGCCCACGCGCCGCGGCCGGCCCCACGAACAAAAAACTCATCGTCGTGATGCTGCGCGGCGCCGTCGACGGCCTGAACGTCGTGGCGCCCGTCGGCGACGGGAACTACCTGCGCCTGCGCCCCACGATCGGCCTCGCGGCGCCCGGCATGGAGGGCGGGGCGCTGGACCTGGACGGCTACTTCGGCCTGCATCCCGCGCTGGCCAGCCTGCAGCCGCTGTGGGCCGCGCGCAAGCTCGCGTTCGTGCACGCCAGCGGTTCGCCGGACGCCACGCGTTCCCACTTCGACGCGCAGGACTACATGGAATCCGCGACGCCGGGCCGCAAGAACACGCCGGACGGCTGGATGAACCGCCTCGTGGCCGCGCTGCCCGGCCCGCAGTCGCCCAGCCGGCTGCTGGGCATCGGCCCGGTG
>NZ_JBKYMO010001279.1:0-414 GCF_047302915.1 Massilia sp. CT11-108
GGCCGTCGGCCTCGCGTTCGCCGTCCGCCTCGCGCGTTCGATCGTGCTGCCGCTGCGCAGCGCCGTCGCGGTGGCGCAGCGCGTGGCCGGCGGGGATCTCACCAGCCGGATCGAGGCGGGTTCGAAGGACGAAGTCGGCGAGCTGCTCGGTGCGCTGGCGGCGATGAACGCGAGCCTCGGCACGATGGTCGGCGAAGTGCGGCGCGGGACCGAGACGATCGCCACGGCGTCCTCGCAGATCGCGAGCGGCAACATGGACTTGTCGGCGCGCACCGAGATGCAGGCCAGCGCGCTGCAGCAGAGCGCCTCGTCGATGGAGGAACTGACGGGCACCGTGCAGCAGAACGCGGACAATGCGCGCGCAGCGAACGCGCTGGCGGCGGCCACGGCGACGATCACGGCCGAGGGCAGCGA
>NZ_JBKYMO010001280.1:0-414 GCF_047302915.1 Massilia sp. CT11-108
GACTGGGCGCGCCTCGCGGGCGATTGCGGCTACTACGACCAGTCGCATCTCATCCACGCGTTCCGCCAGTTCGCCGACGCGACCCCGGACTCCTTCCTGCATGGCGCGCCATGATCGTCATTGCGGCCCCCTCGAATCTCGGACTCCGCCCCCTGCGCCCCGGCCACGAACCCGGCACATGGCGCGCACCCGCCGCCTTGATCGAAGCCGGCCTGCTGGACGCCGTGGGCGGCGGCGCTCCCATCGTCATGCCGCGGCCGTCCTGGAAGCCCGGGGCCGATCCCGGCACGCGGCTGCGCAATGGCCACGCGATGCGCGACTTCAACCTGGCCCTGGCCGACCACGTGGCGGCGGCCGGTGCGCGCGGCGAATTCGCGTTCGTCATCGGCGGCGATTGCTCGATCCTGCTGGGGG
>NZ_JBKYMO010001281.1:0-410 GCF_047302915.1 Massilia sp. CT11-108
TTTTTTTAAAACCCCCCCGCCCCCCCCCCGCCGGCCCCCCCGGGGGCCCTGCTCGCCGGCGCGCGCCGCTTCCACGGCCGCGTTCAGCGCGAGGATGTTGGTCTGGAACGCGATGCCGTCGATGACGCCGATGATGTCCACGATGCGGCTCGACGACGTGTGGATCTGCGCCATCGTGTCGACAACCTGCTCGATCACGTCACCGCCCTTGGCCGCGACCGTCGATGCCGTCGCGGCCAGCGTGTTGGCCTGGCGCGCGTTGTCGGCATTCTGCTTCACGGTCGACGTCAGTTCTTCCATCGACGACGCCGTCTCTTCCAGCGCGCTGGCCTGCTGCTCGGTGCGCGCCGACAGGTCGCGGTTGCCGGCCGCCACTTCGCCGGACGCGAGCGCGATGGCGTCGGTGCCGC
>NZ_JBKYMO010001282.1:0-409 GCF_047302915.1 Massilia sp. CT11-108
CGCCTGCAGGCCGCCATCGGCCTCGCGCACCAGCGGCCGGACCGGCTGCAGGCGTCGCTCGAACGCATCGAACGCGAGAGCGTGCGCATGGACCGCCTCGTCGGCGAGCTGCTGACCTTGTCGCGCCTGGAAGCGGCGACCACGTTGCCCGCCACCGAACCCGTGGACCTCGTCGAGATGGTCGACCAGATCGCCGACGACGCCCGCTTCGAAGCCGGCGCGGTGGTGGACGTCGACGCGCCGGAACCGGTCACGGTGCGCGGCGCCCCGGACCTGCTGTGGAGCGCCGTCGAAAACATCGTGCGCAACGCCGTCAAGCACGGTCCGGGCGGCCCCGTGGACGTCCGCGTGCATCCGGACGGCGGCCTCGTTCACATCGAAGTCCTCGACAAGGGACCCGGCATCGCGT
>NZ_JBKYMO010001283.1:0-408 GCF_047302915.1 Massilia sp. CT11-108
AACCCCCCTGCCGCCCCGTCGCGGGGGCGCGCCCTTGTCTAAACCACACCGGTCCCCCCCCCCGGCGGGCGCGCGCCTGCTCGAGGAACAGCTCGCCGGCCGCGGTCAGGCCCACGCTGCGCTTGGTCCGCTGCAGCAGCCGCGCCTGGAGCGTCCGCTCGATTTCCTGGATCTGCACGGTCAGCGTGGACGGGGCAATGCCCAGCCGTTCGGCGGCGCGCGCGAAATGCAATTCTTCGGCCACCGCCACGAAATAGCGGAAATGTCGCAGCTCCATCCGTCTCCAGCAGGCATGAGTATTCGATAGGAACGAATTATTTCACGTTTTCCCGTTAATGAATGAAATTCCCGGCTGGGGTGTAATGCAGCTTTCATTCGAACTCAGGAGCCCCCGCGATGCCTGCCGAC
>NZ_JBKYMO010001284.1:0-407 GCF_047302915.1 Massilia sp. CT11-108
GGCCATGAGCAGCGGCCCGCAGCTGCAATCGATCCTGATCGGGCGCGCGGCGGGCGGGCGCCACGTGGCCGTCATCGATGGCGAGACGGTGCGCCAGGGCGAGAGCTTCCGCGGCGCGAAGGTCGTGCGCATCCGCGAGAACGAGGTGGAACTGGTGCGCGGCGGCGAACGCCAGGTGCTGCGCCTGTACGCCGAAGCCGAAGGCGGCATCAAGGGCGACCACGCCGCCACGGTCACCGTGCGGCGCTGACAGAGGATGAGGATGAACGACAAGCGTATTCCGATGCGTTCCATGGCGGCGGCCGCCGCCGCGCTGTTGGCACTCATCGCGCTGGGCGGCTGCCAGACGACGCCCAGCGTGACGACCTACGACAACATCAAGGGCGAGGTGGCGAGCGGCGCGAGCA
>NZ_JBKYMO010001285.1:0-407 GCF_047302915.1 Massilia sp. CT11-108
CGCCCCGGTGCAGCAGGGCGCCGGCGCCGATGCGGGTGCCGGCGCCGATCACGACGTCGCTGCCGTCCCCGTCCGGTGCCTCGATGGTGACGCCCGGACCGAGGTCGACGCCCTCGTGCAGCCGCACGCCGGGCCAGACCTGGGTGAAGCCGCGCACGCGGCAGCCGGTGCCGATCGCGGCGCCGGCGTAGACCACGACGAAGTCGCCCAGTTGCGCATCGGCGGCGACGGTGGCGCCGTCATGGACGTGGGCGGAGGGGGAACGGGACATGGAATTCTCCTGCATGTTTGGATTCAGACGAGCGTCGCGACGCACACATACTGCCACGCCAGCGCGTCCTGCGCCGCCTGCTCCGGATCGTTGCCGCCGGCCGCGGCGAGCGCCCGGATGGCCGGCAGCCACTGCT
>NZ_JBKYMO010001286.1:0-406 GCF_047302915.1 Massilia sp. CT11-108
GCTGCGACCAACTATGTCAATTTGGCCACCGTGCGGACGTTGGCGCGCCAGCGCGAGATCGCCGTGCGCAAGGTGCTGGGCGCGTCGGCGCAGGCCGTTGCGCGCCAGTTCCTGGCCGAGTCGGTGCTGGTCTGCCTGATCGCGACGGTCCTCGGCCTGCTGCTCGCGTGGCTGCTGCTGCCGGTCTTTGCCGACCTCGTGCAGCGCAAGCTGGATGGGATGTTCAATGCCGCCACGGTGGCGGCGACCTGAACGACATCCTCGCCGTGCACGGCAACCGCCAGGGTGTGATCGGCCTGGCCGCCGTCGCCCTGCTGGTGCTGCTGCTGGCTGCGACCAACTATGTCAATTTGGCCACCGTGCGGACGTTGGCGCGCCAGCGCGAGATCGCCGTGCGCAAGGTGCT
>NZ_JBKYMO010001287.1:0-405 GCF_047302915.1 Massilia sp. CT11-108
GGTCCAGGCATACAGGCCGCCCAGTACGACGGCCACGAAGGCCGTGCCGGCGGCGGCGAGGGTGCGCAGTCTCATCGTGGATTCCTTGATTCAGTTGCGGCGATTGTCGATTCATGGCCGCCCCATCGTCTAGTTATACAAAGGGATACCGGCTGGCCGTCACTGTAGCGCCGGACGGCCCGGTCGATTGATGCTTTTGGCGCAAGAGTGTCTTGCGCGGCAGGCGCCGACGCGCGCGCCGCCGACGCGGTATGCTGGACGTTCGCAGGAGATCGCCATGACAATCTTTGCTTACAACCGCGCCTGGCACCGCGTGCTCGGCGGGGGCCACCTCACGCTGGGCCTGATGACGCCTCTCGCACGCGCGCCCGGCGCGCCGGCCGACACCATCACCGACTACGCAAC
>NZ_JBKYMO010001288.1:0-404 GCF_047302915.1 Massilia sp. CT11-108
GGGCGAGGGCACGCACCTCGGCGGCGACGACGGCAAAGCCGCGCCCCTGCTCGCCGGCGCGCGCAGCTTCCACCGCGGCGTTCAGGGCCAGGATATTGGTCTGGAAGGCGATGCCGTCGATGACGGCGATGATGTCGACGATGCGCGCGGACGATGCATTGATCGCGCCCATCGTGTCGACCAGTTGCCCGACCATCGCGCCGCCCTGCCGCGCCACGCGCGCGGCGTCGCCGGCCATGCGGTTGGCTTCCTCGGCGCTCGTCGCGTTCTGGCCGACCGCCTGCGTCAGTTCTTCCATCGACGACGCCGTCTCTTCCAGCGCCTGCGCCTGGCTTTCCGTGCGGTGCGACAGGTCCTGCGCCTCGCCGGCCATCGTCGTGGCGGCGGCGACGATCGTGCCGGTG
>NZ_JBKYMO010001289.1:0-403 GCF_047302915.1 Massilia sp. CT11-108
CCTCGACCTATCGCGTCAACCTGGGCGCGGGCGTCGATGCCGGCGGCCTGCTGCGGCCGACCCGGTCGGCCTGGCTGGCGGGAGAGCGCGTCACCATCGGTGCGCCGGGCGTGGGCCGCGCCTTCGTGCAGGGCGGCGTGACCGGCACGCTGCACGTCGGGAAGGGCGCTTACCTGTACTACGGCGTCACCGGCGAGGGTCGCGGCGGCTATTACCAGGTCGGCGGCAACGCCGGCGTGCGCGCGGTGTTCTGACTGCGGGCCGCGCATTTGGGATAGACTGCTGCGCATGCTCGAAGGACTACCGCATTTCTGGATCAACCGCGCCGCCGATGCGCAGCGGCGCGCGCTGGCGCAGGCGTTCCTCGACCGCGCCGGCGTCGTCCACGCGCGCATCGACGCCG
>NZ_JBKYMO010001290.1:0-401 GCF_047302915.1 Massilia sp. CT11-108
CGTCACGGCCGGCTCGACGTGCTCGTCGCGAACGCGGGCGGCTTTGGCCAGGGCGCGTGCGGCGACACGACGGACGCGGACTGGCGCCAGGCCTTCGACGCCAACCTGAACACGGCATTCGTCAGCGCGCGCGCCTGCCTGCATGCACTCCAGGAATCGCGCGGCAACATCGTGTTCGTCGCCTCGATCGCGGCGCTGGCGGCGGGACCGGAGGTATGCGGCTATACGACGTTCAAGCACGCCCTGGTCGGCCTCGCGCGTTCGATCGCTCGCGACTACGGCCCGGCCGGCGTGCGCGCCAACGTCGTGTGTCCGGGCTGGGTGCGCACGCCGATGGCGGACGCCGAGATGGCGCCGCTGATGGCCGCGCGCGGCATCGGCCTCGTAGGCGGCGTCGAGGC
>NZ_JBKYMO010001291.1:0-400 GCF_047302915.1 Massilia sp. CT11-108
GCCAGCGCGTGTTCCAGTTCGTGCGCGGTGACGCTGCCGCAGCGAACGAGCATCTGGCCCAGGCGCTCGCGCTGCGCCGGCGCCTCGTCCAGCCACGCGAGGTATTCGGCGAGGCGGTTCTCGGGCGGCAGGATGCGGATCGCGCAGTCGTCGCGCACGAAGTCGAACACGCCGTCGATCGTCGCCTTGTCGGCGCTGCTGTGGAAGCCGATCTCGAAGCCGAGGTAGCACGACTCGGGATCGAATTCGTCCAGCGCCGGCAGGTCGTCGGCGATCGTCGCGATGCCGGTGATGGTGCCCAGCTGGCCCAGGTAGCGGATGAACGACAGCGGGTCCATGCCGTTGCGCAGCACGTCGGGGCCGAAGCGCAGCGAGATGTGCCAGTGGCCGGCCGCGCCGC
>NZ_JBKYMO010001292.1:0-400 GCF_047302915.1 Massilia sp. CT11-108
GCACGACGGCGGCGCCGAGCGGGCGCCGGGATCGACGTTCAAGATCGTCAGCGCCCTCGGGCTGGAACTGGCCGCGCAGTCCGACCGCCAGCTGGATGCCCTGCTGGACGGCCTGCCGCTCGCCGGCATCAACGCCGCCGCGCACGAACGGGGCTTCGCCTTCCGCACGGATGCGCCGACGTATCCGGTCGAGGGCCGCGCGCGCATCACGAACTTCCGCGACCAGGGCCTGGACCGGCGCGCCAGGGATGGCCGGCTGGGCCTCGCGCAGGCGCTGACCTACAGTCTGAACACGTGGTTCGCGTGGACGGGAGAACTGTCCGACCGGAGCCTGCTCGGCCGGCCCGACGGCGGCGTGCCCGACCTGCAGCCGCTGGAACCGGGCGCGCTGGACCCGGTC
>NZ_JBKYMO010001293.1:0-399 GCF_047302915.1 Massilia sp. CT11-108
GTGCCGGCGGCAGCGCCGGTTTCGGCGCCGCCTGGGACTTCGCCTGGACCCGGAACACTTCCACCAGCCCGGCCAGCGCCTGCGCCTGTTCATGCATCGCCCGCGTCGCGGCCGCCGATTCCTCGACGAGGGCCGCGGTCTGCTGCGTCACGCCGTCCATCTGCACGATGGCCTGGTTGACCTGGCCGATCCCGCTGGCCTGTTCGCGGCTGGAGGCGACGATCTCGTTCATGATGCCGGTGACGCGGCCGATGCTGTCGACGATGTCGCGCATCGTCTGGCCGGCTTGCCCCGCCAGGGTCGCGCCGTCGGCCACGCGCTGGGTGGAGGCGTCGATCAGGTCCTTGATCTCCTTCGCGGCGGCGCCCGAGCGCTGGGCGAGGGCACGCACCTCGGCGG
>NZ_JBKYMO010001294.1:0-399 GCF_047302915.1 Massilia sp. CT11-108
TTCTTTTCGTCGGCAGCGGCTGATGTGTATATGACACAGCAGCTGAGTCGCGGGCGCCTCGAGCAGCGCTTCCGCGAACGGGGCTTGCGGCGCCAGTTGCAGGACGGTGCGCCACCCGCCGCCGGCGGACATGAAATGCAGGGTCCACCAGCCGTCGTCCGTCACGACCGCTTCCGGTGTGCCGGTGCTCGCCGGCCAGCTCGATGCGGACGGCGAGTGCGAGGCCGCCTGGCCGTTTGCCGCCGCACCCTCGGACCATTTGCAGGCGCACGGCGCCCGTTTCACCGTCGAACCGCTGGAGGCGGACACACCATGATCCCATTCTTCAAGCGCGCCGCGCCCGTCCACGATGCCTGCACCCTCGGACGCACGGCTGTCGCGCTGCCGCTGTCGCCCGGC
>NZ_JBKYMO010001295.1:0-398 GCF_047302915.1 Massilia sp. CT11-108
GCTGGACGCGGCGCCGGGCAGCAGGGCGGCGTAGTCCAGCACCGGGCGGACTTCCACGAGGCCGGGTTCGGCCGCCACACCGGCGGTGGCGAGATCCTGCCAGGACAGCGCGGTGTTTCTTCCCGCGAGGACGCCCTCGACCGTGGCGGCGCTGCGCGCCAGCAGCGGCGCCATCTGCGCGAGCGTGACCTGGCCCGTCAGCAGCGGCGTGCCCAGCGTGACGGCCAGCAGGTTCGCGACGCCCCGCAGGGACGGGTCGCGCGCGAGCGCACCGAGCAGGGGCCGTGCATCGACGAGGCGCGCCGCCAGGTCGCGGACCTCGTGCGCGTCGAGGTACAGCAGGCCGTTGCGGCGGAAGAATTCGGCGCCCGCGCCGAGGTCCACCGCGCGGAACAGGG
>NZ_JBKYMO010001296.1:0-397 GCF_047302915.1 Massilia sp. CT11-108
TGCCGGTGGAGAGGTCGATCCAGTCCGTGCCGCCGTAGCGTTGTTGCGCCGCGCGCAGGTTGCCGCCGTGTTCAAGCATGGATCGCTCCATCCAATACGAATAGCGCGGCGCCGGCCACGACGACCCATAGCAGCGTGGTACGCCACACGAGGCGCCAGGCACGCAGGATGTCGTGCGCGCACGCGTCCGGACCGGTGCCGAGCGGGGGCCGCTGTTCCGTCACGCCGTCGTACACGGCCGCGCCACCAAGCTGCACGCCCAGCGCGCCGGCGCCGCTGGCCATCACGGGGCCCGCGTTCGGGCTGCTCCACGCGGGCGCTTGCGTGCGCCAGCAGCGCCACGCGCGCAGCCGTCCCCGCTCCGCCAGCAGCACGTACGACAGGGCAGTCAGGCGCG
>NZ_JBKYMO010001297.1:0-395 GCF_047302915.1 Massilia sp. CT11-108
CGGCGTCGGCCGCACCGGCGCCGCCGCCTGTCGTCAAATCGCCCGACCTGCTGTACCGGCACGGCGTCGAACTGACGGTGCGCGGCAGCTATCTCGACATGGTCGACTACATGCAGGCGCTGGAGACGCTGCCCACCCAGCTGTTCTGGGGCAAGGCGCAGCTGGATGCGGAAGCGTACCCGAACGTGCGCCTGACCCTGACGCTGTACACCCTGAGCCTGGACCCGAAATGGATGAAGCTGTGATTCCGACGACGATGAAGCCGGCCCTGCGCGCCGCATTCCTTGCGCTGCTGCTGGCGGGCGGCGCCCACGCGCAGCCGCTGCAGGACCCGACGAAACCGCCCGCGGCGGCGACGCCGGTCGCGCTGGGTCCGCAGGCCATGAGCAGCGGCC
>NZ_JBKYMO010001298.1:0-394 GCF_047302915.1 Massilia sp. CT11-108
GGCCATGCGGCCGGCGCCGATGGCGCTGCGGCCGGGCACGGCCACGATGGAGGCCGCTGAACGGCCCGCCCTTATTTCAACCAGATGAGGCTGGCCTGCCGGCCAGTCACGCCGTCGCGGCGATACGAATAAAACCAGTCGGTCTCGGTCGCCGTGCAGCGGTCGCCGCCATGGACGCGCGTGATCCCGTCGCGGGCCAGCATGCGACGCGCCAACAAATACATGTCCGCCAGATACTTGCCCGGACGCCCCGCATACGGCCGGAAAGCATCGTCCACCTGCCCCGGCAACGCGGCCTCGAAGGCGGCCAGCACGTCGGCGCCCACTTCGAACGCATCCCGGCCGACTGCCTGCCCGTGCTGTTCGCGGACCTGGGCGGCAAGGTCGCGGGCGC
>NZ_JBKYMO010001299.1:0-394 GCF_047302915.1 Massilia sp. CT11-108
CCCTCGGCCTGGCGCTGGGCGCATTGCTGCTGCAACGGCGACGGGCCGCGCCGCCTCCGCCCGCACCTGACCGGACCGCCCACCGCTTGTACCAGGCCGCCGCGCTGCTGGCCGCGTCCGTGCTGAGCGACAGCGCGCTGGAACACTACCGCGGCGGCTTCGAGAATCCCGGCATGTTCGCGCCGCTCGCCAGCGCGGCCGTCGTGCTGGGCTGTGCGCTGCGCGCGAAGCCCTCTTCCGCACCGTATGCGACTGCCTGCGCCATCGGCACGGCGGGTCTCGGCTTCCACGCGTACAACGTGCTGCGCCGGCCCGGCGGGCTGTCGTGGGCGAATCTGTTCTATGCGGCGCCCCTCGGCGCGCCGGCCGCGCTCACGCTGGCCGGCGTGCTGGG